>JBDKJK010000297.1:0-16901 GCA_039796675.1 Chloroflexota bacterium | reverse complement strand
AAAGCGAACCCTTCCCACTTGGCAAGGGATTAACGACCAAGATACTCAAAATGCGCAAGTCCATCCTTACAGGAACAATGAAAGAAGCCAGTGATCAGGGAGGTTTTTTTCCTCTAGAACTATTGAACCAAGGCACAGGCACAATTACGGAGTCGCAGATTCTGGTTCCAATTATTGCGGGTGACAAGGCAATTGGGGTGGTGTCTGTCGGAAGTTATAAACAACATGCTTTCAACGAAAATCAGGTCAGCCTGTTGCAAACGCTCTCCGCCAACATGGGCGTCGCCATTCAGAACGCGCGTCTCTTTGAAGCCGAGCAGGAACGCGTGGCGGAATTACAGATCATCAACTCCATCCAGCAGGGACTCGCCGCCGAGTTGGACTTCCAAGCCATTGTGGACTTGGTCGGCGATAAATTGCGGGAAGTGTTCAATACGCCTGACCTTTCGATTGCTTGGTACAACGAAAAAGATAATTTAGTTAATTATCTTTACTTTTATGAACATGGAGAAAGACATCAACTAGAACCAAGAACACCAAGCCCAAATGGCATTCTTTCAAGGATACAAAAAAATCGTCAGCCTGTGATTTGGAACACACAAGCAGAAGGAGATGCAATCTCTCCCACAATTCCCGGTACAGATAACAGCAAATCTGGTGTTTCATTGCCTATCATTAGCAGTGACCGTCTGCTTGGAATTATTCAACTTGAAAATCATGAACATGAAAATGCGTATGGCGAATCTGAACTTAGATTATTAAGCACGGTTTCTGCGTCATTAGGCACTGCATTAGAGAACGCGCGTCTCTTCGATGAGACCCAGCGTCTGCTCAAGATCACCGAAGAGCGTAACGCCGAACTTGCCATTATCAACAGCGTACAAGCCGCCCTCGCCGCCGAGCTCAATATTCAGGGCATCTATGATGCGGTTGGGGATAAAATCCGCGAGATTTTCGATGGCAAAGATTTAGGCATCCGCATTCTTGACCCGAAAACAAATCTCATTCACATTCCATACCTATATGAAAATGGAGAACGAGTCACACTTGAGGCAAGCACGCTACAGTCTGTCGGTTTTTCTGGGCATGTTTTACACACCCGCGAAACACTTGTCATCAATGAAAACATGGATGCAGAATCTCAAAAGTATGGCAGTTTCATTTTTGATGGTACTGCCGCCTCAAAATCTGAGTTATTTGTGCCATTAGTTGTTGGCGACCAAGCACGCGGCTTGATTAATTTATCCGATTATCAAAATGAACATGCCTTTAGCGAGTCAGATGTACGCCTGCTGCAAACCCTCGCCAACAGCATGAGCATTGCGCTTGAAAACGCCCGCCTGTTCGATGAGACTCAGCGCCTGCTCAAAGAGACCGAAGAACGCGCTAAAGAACTTGCCATCATCAACAGCGTCCAGCAAGGGCTGGCATCCAAATTGGATATGCAAGCCATCTTCGAGCTGGTCGGCGAAAAGATCCAAAACATGTTCAATGCACAGTCGGTCATCATCAGTTCGTTCGATCATGAGAAGCAGATCTCGCGGCTGGATTACGCATATGAAGACGGTCAACGGGTATACGATGATGAACTTCTACCGTTCAGTCCATTGAACAAATATATGATCGAAACGCGCCAGCCAGCCGTGATCAACGAGAACAGCGTAGAAGAATCGAAACGCTATGGTCTCAAAGTCATTGAAGGGACGCAAACCGCCAAGTCTATGATCTTCGTCCCCTTTGGGACTGGGTCACAGGTCAACGGCTATTTCAGCCTGCAAAACTTCGAGCGTGAGAACGCCTTTTCAGAATCAGACGTCCGCCTGCTGCAAACGCTGGCGGGCAGCATGGGCATCGCGCTTGAGAGCGCCCGCCTCTTCGACGAGACCCAGCACCTGCTCAAGATCACCGAAGACCGCGCCGCCGAGCTTGCCATCATCAACAGCGTGCAGGAAGGTCTCGCCTCCAAGCTGGAGATGCAAGCCATCTACGATCTGGTCGGTGATAAATTAGCCGAGGTGATGAACACGTTGGATATTGATATTCGCATCTTCTCGCCAGAGACGAATCAGGTCTTTTACCCCTACCTGCGTGAACATGGCGAACGGCTGGAAGTCTCCCCCTCCCCTCTGCGCGGGTTTGCGAAGAAAATTTACGAAACGCGTCAGACCCTTGTGATCAACGAAAACCTGGCAGAGCGCATGGCAGAGTTCGGCTCGGTGCTGGTGCCCGGCACACAAATGGAAAAGTCTTTCATGGCTGTGCCGATTTTGGTGAGTGGTGCTGCATTGGGCATGGTCAGCATCAGCAATTATGAAGAAGAAAATGCGTTTGACGACTCAGATGTGCGCCTGCTGCAAACCGTGGTCAACGCGATGAGCGTGGCGCTCGAAAACGCCCGTCTCTTTGATGAAACCCAACGCCTCTTACAAGTGACCGAAGACCGCGCCACCGAGCTGGCAGTCATTAACAGTATTCAACAAGGCTTGGCAGCCGAATTAAATCCGCAAGCCCTCATCGAGTTGACCGGAGACAAACTGCGCGAAGTGCTCCGCACCGAAGACCTGGGGATTCGCTTATACGATGCCCAAAACAACCTCATGCATTATGTGTATGAATACATAAAAGGTGAACGCCGCGAGTACCCATCCAAACCGCCGGTACAAGGCGGCACCTTTGAAAAAATCTCGAAGACCCGTCAACCCTTTGTGCGCAATACCCTTGCAGAACGTGAAGCGTTGAATCTCACTCTATTGCCTAACACCGAAGCCGCCAAATCCAGCGTTAATGTGCCCATTATCGGCAGCGACCGTGTGATCGGTGTCATTATTGTGCAAAGCCATGAAAAAGAATACGCCTTTAGTGAAGCACAAGTACGCCTGCTGCAAACCGTGGCATCCAGCATGGGCGTATCGCTTGAAAATGCCCGTCTCTTTGATGAGACCCAACGCTTATTAAAAGAGACCGAAGCTCGTGCCGCCGAACTTGGCGCGATCAGTACTGTTACCCAGGCGTTGGTGGCAGAGTCAGAGCTTGAAGCGCTGATCCAATTGATCGGGAGTCAGAGCCGTGAAATCTTCCATGCCGATATCGCCTATCTTGCTTTGGTAGATCGGGCAACAGAGATGATCCACTTCCCATTTGCCTATGGCGATGAGGAACTGGTGCCCATGAAAATAGGCGAAGGCATTACCAGTCGCATCCTTGCCACGGGGAAACCTGTGCTATTCAACAAAGACGTGACCAAGCAGAGTCAGGAAATCGGTGCAACGCTTAAAGGGAAAGAAGCACTTTCGTATTTGGGAGTGCCTATTCAAGCCGGGCGCGAAGTGATCGGTGTATTGAGCGTCCAGAGTACGGAACATGAAAATGCATTCAATGCCGACTCATTACGTCTCTTAACTACGATTGCTGCCAATGCAGGCGCTGCCATCCGTACCGCACAACTGCATGCCGAAACCCAGCGGCGCGCCAAAGAAATGGCAACCCTGGCTGACGTGGGACGCGATATTTCTTCCAGCCTTGAAGCCACCACCGTGCTTGAGAGCATTGCCACACATGCCAAAGATCTATTGGATGGTGACCTGAGTGCGCTCTTCCTGCCAGAGCAAAACCGGCGGGTCTTCCGTGCCATTGCTGCCATTGGCGACGAAGCCGAAGAATTACGCAACGATACCATCAACCTAGGTGAAGGCTTGCTCGGCAATATTGCGTTGACGAAGAACGCCGAGATCGTCAATGATACCAATGCCGACCCGCGCGGCGTCAACATTACGGGTACCGACTCCTCGCCCGACGAACACTTGCTGGCAGTGCCCTTGCTCGCCAACGATGAATTGAAAGGGCTTATGGCAGTCTGGCGGCATGGTAAAGATAATAGCTTTACCGAAGCCGAGTTGGAATTCCTGAGCAACCTTGGGCGGCAGGCGGTGATTGCGGTGCAAAATACGCAGTTATTCCAAGAGTCTAAAAACCTTTTGGAACAAACCGAGCAGCGCGCTGCCGAGCTGGCAATTCTTAATACCGTCAGCGAATCCATGTCGCGCACGTTGGATGTAAAGACCGTCACTCAAAATGTGGGCAACAAGATCCAGGAGATTTTCAATGCCGAGATCGTGGATATTCTGCTGTACAATGCCGCCAACAACATCGTGCAACTGGTATATAGTCACAGCGACAATACCAATTACGACTCGGAGCCACCCTGGGAATTAGGAGAAGGACTCACCTCCAAGATCATTCGCACCAAGCAACCGTTGTTACTAAACAGCGCCGAAGAAATCGAAGCCAACGGCGCGGCGGCATACGTTACTGCACCAGAAGACGAGGATGATATTAAATCCTATATGGGGGTGCCCATCATGGTCGGTGAACGCGTGTTGGGCGTGGTAGACGTGCAAAGTTATTTCAGCAATGCCTTTAGCGAAAATAACCTGCGGCTCCTGCAAACGCTCTCGGCAAACATGGGAGTCGCCATCGAAAATGCGCGCCTCTTCAACGAAACCCAGCGCCTGTTCGACGAGGCGCAAAATGCCCGCAATGCGGCAGAACATGCCAACCAGGCAAAGAGCACCTTCCTTGCCAACATGAGTCACGAACTGCGTACTCCGCTCAATGCCATCATCGGCTTCACACGCATCGTGAGAAGAAAAAGCGAAGGGGTCTTGCCTGATAAGCAAACCGAAAATCTCGACAAGGTTCTCAGCAGTTCTGAACACTTATTGAGCCTGATCAACACCGTGCTTGATATCGCCAAGATCGAAGCCGGGCGCATGGATGTGCAAGCCGCAAACTTCAACGTCAATTCTCTCATAGACCTGTGCGCCAACACTGCCACTCCGCTTTTAAAGCCTACGGTTCGTTTGATAAAAGAAGTAGAAGAATCTTTAGGCATGATCTATTCTGATCAAGATAAGATCAAGCAAATCGTTCTCAACATGCTAAGCAATGCCGCCAAATTCACAGCCGCCGGAAAGATCACACTGCATGTCCATCGCGAAAAAGACATGCTCACCGTAGATGTGAGCGACACCGGCATTGGCATCACCGAAGAGGCGCTAAGCAGAATCTTCGAGGAATTTCAACAAGCCGATACCAGCACCACGCGTCAATACGGCGGCACGGGGTTGGGTCTCACCATCAGCCGCAACCTGGCTCGTCTGCTTGGTGGCGAGCTGACGGCAAGCAGCCAACACAGAAAAGGCTCCACTTTCACCCTCACCGTTCCGATTCAATATGGGATAACCCCCGCCTCTGCTCTTAACTCAGATACGGCTCCCCTCCAGCGAGCTGAGGCTTCGACCAAAGCGGGTTCAACCAAAAAGCTCGTGCTCGTCATCGACGATGACCCCGATGCCACGTACCTCTTGCGCGAAAACCTAGGACCTGATGAGTTTGAGATCATCGGTGCGCGAAACGGCATTATTGGGCAGGAAAAAGCCCGCGAGATAAGACCCGATGCCATTCTGCTCGATATTCTCATGCCAGATAAAGATGGCTGGCAGGTTTTGCACGACCTAAAAAATGACCCGGCAACGACTAATATTCCGATCATTCTGCTCACGATCGTGGATAAAAAAGCGCTGGGCATACGATTGGGAGCCGCCGCCTACCTGCTCAAACCGCTCAACCCTGCCGAGGTGTTATCCACCTTGCGCAAGGTGATCAAACCAAAATCGCAGGAGCGCATCTATGTTCTGACGGTGGACGACGACCCGCATATTGCTGAGATGTTAAGCCAGCAGCTTCCTGAGTCAGAATTCAGGCTAGAGTCTGCTTTGGATGGTGAAGCAGGTTTGGCGGCGATCGAGGCGGAGCATCCTGATGTTATCTTGCTAGACATCATGATGCCCAAACTGGATGGCTTCGGCGTCATTGAACGTCTGCGAGAAAAAGCTGAGACGCGTGAACTGCCCATCATCGTCATCAGCGCCAAAGAACTGACTGATGAAGAAATTGCGAGCCTGCGCGAAAGCGTGGTGCTGATTATGCGCAAACAAGGCTTCGACAGTGAAAAACTGGCAGAAGAGATTAAGCATGCCGTTCAAACCGGACGATAATCATTGGAGAAACCATGAAGACTATTTTGATCGTTGAAGATACTGATTTGAACATCGACCTACTCACTCAATTACTTGAGGATGATTACAACCTGCTTGTGGCAAAAGACGGCGCACAGGGTGTGGCAACTGCCATCGAAAAAAATCCTGATTTGATTTTGATGGACATCTCATTACCTGTGCTGGACGGATACGAAGCCACGCGTAAGATCCGCGAGAGCCTGCCGCACACACCCATCATTGGTCTCTCAGCACATGCCATGGAAGGGCATAAGCACAAAGCCGAAGAAGCTGGTTGTAACGACTACCTGACTAAACCCGTCAATGACAGCCTGCTCTTTGACATGCTTAATAAATTTCTGGGTTAACCTTAAACACTATGAATAACCCGCCTCGCATCCTTATTGTGGACGATGAACCGTTCAATGTTGATTATCTTGAACAGGAGCTCTCCGATTTCGATTACGAACTTCTTACCGCTGTAAACGGAGAAGACGCGTTGAAAAAAATCACCGCAGACTCTCCAGACCTGGTCTTGCTCGATATCATGATGCCCATTATGGACGGTTTCAGCGTGCTCGAACAGACCAAGTCTAACCCTGCTACACGCGGCATTCCTGTCATTGTCATTTCGGCGAATAACGACCTCAAAAGTGTGGTGAAGGGCATCCAAATGGGCGCCGATGATTATCTTCCCAAACCCTTTGAGCCCACCATCTTGCATGCCCGTATTAACGCCAGCCTCGAACGCAAGCACCTGCGCGACCAGGAGCAACTATATCTGCAAAGCCTTGAAAATGAATTGAACATTGCACGAAACATCCAAAAGGAATTTCTTCCTTCTGAGTTGCCTACCCTTACCGGGTGGCAAATCGGCACCTACTTCAAAGCTGCAAAGTTCGTGGCGGGTGATTACTACGATGCCTTTCTTCTACCAGATGGCAACTTAATGTTTGTGGTCGGCGATGTGTGCGGTAAGGGTGTGGGCGCCGCCATGTTCATGACTCTCTTCCGCAGTCTATTACGCGCCACATCTACAGCTTCTTATTTTTCGAGCGAGTCGCATATTGCCGGTTACTCTCCCAGTGAGCGGGTCTTACAAGCGGTTGCTATCACGAACCGTTACATTGCAGAAACCCACGAACAGGCGCTGGTATTCTCTACGGTGTTCATCGGCGTATTGGATGTTTCGACCGGCGCCCTGACCTATATCAATGCCGGAAATGAGGCGCCTTATCTCATCCGCGCCAATGGAACGTTGGAAGAAATGCCCCCAACGGGTCCGGTGATCGGGTTTCAACCTGATGCAAAATTCAATGTGAAAGAAACCCTGGTAGAAAAAGGCGACTGTCTGTTGACCTTTACAGATGGCATTCCAGATTGTAAAAACCCAAAGGATGAGTTCTTCGGTCATGACCGCCTGAAGAAACTGCTGCCACACAAAGATGCCTCCCCCAGAGAATTGGTCAACCGCATTGGCGCAGAACTCGATGCTTTTATTGAAGCCGAAGATCAGTTTGACGATATCACCATTCTAGCGATCCGCAGGGATTAGAAAGCACAAGAATGGAAGCTCGCAATGAATGCTAGATAGACGCCAAAAATTACAAACAAATAACAGACAGGCGTACTGCGCCTGTTTTTCATTACCGACCATTGACGATTCCACCCCGCCTATGTAAACTGAATTCTGTTACAAGCGATAGAGGAACACATGCCCAAGACTGTTTCTAAGAAAGAAATAACGCCCAAAAAAGCAGCCCGAAGCACCGGGAAAAAAGCCGTCGGCGTAAAACAAGCCTCAGCCGCGCAGCTCAAGAAAGAGCTGCGGCAGCGTGAGGCGGAACTTGCCATTATCAAAAGTGTGCAGGATGGGCTGGCATCCAAGTTGGAAATGCAGGCAATCTATGAACTGGTCGGGGAAAAGATCCGGGATCTGTTCAAAGCGCAGACTACGATCATTGCCACCTTCGACCACAAGAACCAAACCCAGGTCTTCAACTATTACGTAGACCGGCATGGACGTGAGCATGTTGAACCGCGCCCGAAGAGTGGGTTGGTCAAAGCCCTCATCCGTGAGAAAAAGACCTTCCTATTCAATGATAAAGTCGTCGATCGGATGAACGAGTATGGCGCACATTTGATCCTTGGTCCGCTGGTTCCAAAATCAGCATTGTATGTTCCGCTGATCTCAGGGGATGATGTACGCGGGGTCATCTCGCTACAGAATATGGATCATGAAAATTCCTTCAAAGCCTCCGATGTGCGCCTGCTGGAAACACTGGCAGGGTCGTTGAGCGCTGCGCTGGAAAATGCACGCCTCTTCGACGAGACCCAGCGCCTATTGCAGGAGACCGAACAACGCGCCGCAGAGTTGGAGGTGGTCAACAACCTCCAACAAGTGCTGGTCTCCAAACTTGATTTTCAATCTACCATTGACCTGATCGGCGATAACATTCGCGAGGTCTTTGATGCGCAGGTTGTATTGATCACGCTCTATAACCCATTAACAGATTCGGTCACTCATCGTTACATCAATGAGCGTGGTGAGAGATTACGGATGGATATCTCTTTGCCTGTCGACCGTTTTCGCAGGCGGGTGATCGAAAGCAAAAGCCCCTGGCTCATCAATGAAGGTTTCGGGCGCATCAGCCAAGAGCTCGGAGAAGCCCCTCTCACAGCAGGTGAAGCGCCCAAGTCGCTCATGTTCGTACCCATGATGGTGGTCAATGAGATTATCGGCATTCTCAGCCTGCAAAATCTGGACCGTGAGAACGCCTTTAAAGATTCAGACCTGAAATTACTGTCTACGATCGCCACTAGTTTAAGCGCCGCCCTCGATAATGCGCGCCTGTTCGATGAAACCTCGCGGCATGCCCGCGAATCTGCTGCCCTAAATGAGGTGGGGCGCGACATCTCCGCCACTCTCAACCTGACCGCCGTAATGGATAAGATCGCGGCTCATGCGCTGGACCTGTTGAACGGCTCCAGCAGCGCCATCTACCTGCCCGAACCAGATGGACGATCGCTGCGCGCCATTACCGCCCGTGGCGTGATCGCCGCTGAGATCATGGCAGATTCGATCAAAATCGGAGAAGGCATCATCGGGGCGTTGGCGAAGGAAGGCAAAGCCGAATTCATCAACGACACGAACAACGATCCGCGCACCCTGCAGATTCCTGGCACCCAAAAAGTAGGCAATGAACGTCTATTAGTCGCTCCCCTTCTGGCAGGGACAAAGGTCAACGGCATGATGGCAGTCTGGCGTGAAGGGCTAGGCACCTTCTCTGCGTTGGATATGAAATTCCTCGAAGAATTATCTCTGCAGGCTGCCATTGCCATTCAGAACGCCAAATTCGTGAATGAAGTACAACAGCGCGCCACCGAGTTGGAGATCATCAACAGCGTTCAGGAAGGGCTTGCCACCAAACTTGATGTTCAATCGATTTATGACCTGGTCGGCGAAAAAGTACGCCGCATTTTTAACACGCAAGCCGTCATCATCTCCTATTACGATCCCGAAACCGATACAGCTGCCTTCCCCTACATGTATTGGGATGGCGAGCGCGTCTACCCGCACCCCGAACCACTCTCTGGCTTTTCGGGGTATGTCATCCGCAACAAAGCGCCTCTTTTCATCAACGAAAATGTATCTGATATGGCGCGGGCGTATGGCTCAACCCTGCTCGCAGGAGACACCTTTCCAAGGTCGTTGATCGCCGTGCCCATTCTTCTCGGCAACCAGGTATTTGGTTCGCTCTCCATTCAGAACTTCGAAATGGAAAGAGCCTTTCAAGAAAATGACCTGCGGCTGCTTTCCACGTTGGCAGGCGGCATGGGCATCTCCATTCAAAACGCCAAACTGTTCGATGAATCTCAAAGCCTGTTGGTTGAAACTCAGGAACGCGCCGAAGAACTGGCACTCATCAACGACATCCTCAGCGGGTTGGATACCAAAATGGACATCCAATCTGTATATGACCGTATTGGCGATAAGATCCGTGATATTTTCGATGCCCAAACCGTGGTCTTGAGCATTTATGAAAAGAAGCTCGGGCTCACGTATTACCCCTATATCATCGAAAATGGAGAGCGGCTGTATCAAGACCCGCTTCCTCTCAATGAGAAGAATAGCGGCGGCTTTGGGGGTCAGGTCATTCGTACCCGCCAGCCGATCTTGATCAATCGTGATTTTGAAACACATTCACGCAAATACCAATCTCACAACCTTGGCGCCGACGAAACTGATGAAGTGGTCGTGTATTCCGGTTTGTGGGTGCCCATGATGGTCGGTGAAGATGCGCGCGGCGTGATCTCGCTGCAAAACTTGGAAAGAGAAGATGCCTTTTCTGAGTCAGATGTGCGCCTGCTCTCGACCATTGCCAACTCAATTGGGGTAGCTATTGAAAACGTCCGTCTCTTCGATGAAACGGAACGATTACTTAAAGAGACAGAGCAACGGGCAAACGAACTTGCCATTCTGAACATCGTCAGTGAATCTATGTCGCGTGCGCTTAACGTGAACGAGATCACGCGCAATGTCGGCAACAAGATCCATGAGATCTTCAATGCCGAGATCGTGGATATTCTGCTCTACGACTCAAGTACCAATATCGTAGAGTTAGCCTTTAGTTTCAGTGACAATATCTCTTACGAAAACGAACCGCCATGGGAATTAGGAGAAGGTCTTACTTCAAAGATCATCATTACAAAACTTCCACTTCTGCTGGGCACCAGTGAAGAGATCGAAGCAAACGGTGCGGCAGCCTATGTGACTGCGCCCGAAGATGAAGAAGATATAAATTCCTACATGGGCGTGCCGATCATGGTAGGTGATCAGGTGCTCGGCGTTGTAGATGTGCAGAGTTATCAATCTTCTGCCTTCAGTGAAGATAATTTACGCATTTTGCAGACGCTCGCCGCCAATATGGGTGTTGCCATTCAGAATGCGCACTTATTCAATGAGACCCAGCGCCTGCTAAAGGAAACCAAACAACAGAATATCGAACTGGGTGCGCTCAACTCGGTACAACAGGCATTGGTTTCGAACTTAGATATTAAATCGATCTATCAGTCTGTAGGCAGAAAACTAGCAGAGATCTTTTCAGTGCATTCGGCTGTCATCTACACGGTCGAATTTGACACACAGGTCATGACCTATGAATTCGCCTACGAGCAAGGCAAAGAATGGGAGATTCCGCCAAAAAAGGCAACCGGTTTGCACATGCATATTGTAGATCAGGTTCGGTCGACGAGAAAAAGTTTTGTGATCAACCATAACTTTGAAGAGTATGCTTTGAATTACCCTGATTTCAAAGGATCGCGTTCACGCCTGCCAAAATCGCTGTGTGCCGTGCCGATGATCATTCGCAAAAAATCTGTCACTGGCATCTCCCTGCAAAACCTTGAACTTGAAGATTATTTCACCGAGTCGACCCTGCGCCTGTTAGAGACCATCGCCAGCGCAGGTGTAGTGGCGCTTGAAAATGCGCGCCTCTTTAATGAAACCAAACGCCGCGCCGCCGAGTTAGAGATATTGAACGACATCGGGCAGGTGCTCACCCAGCAGCTTGATGTAGGCACCATCATCGAAAAGGTCGGCGACAAAGTACGCAAACTCGTGCGCGAAGATAATATCGGCATCGGGTTGTATGATTTTAAAACGAACACCGTCACGGCACATTACGTCACCAAGGGCAACGAACGTATTGAAGTGCCGCCCTTCCCGATCAACGAATTTACCAACAAGGCAGCCTTGCAAGGCAAGACCCTGGTCATCAACCGGCGCTCTCCCATTTTGTGGAAGAAGCTCGGCTCAAAGATGACAGTCGGCGATGATGTTCCGAAATCGGTGGTGATGGTGCCCATGATCGTAGGGCGCGACCTGATCGGCGGCTTCACCATACAGAACTTCGAACAGGAGAATGCCTATGACGACTCGACCATCAAATTGATGGAATCAATCGCCTCGGGCACAGCCACCGCCATTCAGAACGCGCGTCTGTTCGAAGAAGCCCGCTCGGCGCGTGCCGCAGCAGAACAAGCCAACGATGCCAAGAGCGCCTTCCTCGCCACCATGAGCCATGAGATCCGCACACCAATGAATGCCGTCATCGGCATGAGCGGACTTTTGCTCGATACCAAACTCAGCGAAGAACAAGAAGATTATGTTGAGACGATTCGCAGCTCGAGCGATGCCCTGCTCGCCATCATCAATGACATCCTCGATTTTTCGAAGATCGAAGCCGGGCGTATGGATCTGGAACAGCAAGCCTTCGACCTGCGCGAATGTGTCGAAGCCTCATTAGACCTGGTAACCGCCCGCGCCGTGGAAAAAAGCATAGACATTGCCTATATCTTCGAAGGCGACATTCCTCCCGCCATTGTGGGCGATGTAACGCGCCTGCGGCAGGTGATCACCAACCTGCTCAGCAATGCGGTCAAATTCACAGAGCGGGGAGAGGTCGTTTTAACGGTATCCAGCCAGAGGTCCAAGAATGGAGGCGGGCATGAAGCGGTCACACTAACTTTTGCCGTGCGCGATACAGGCATCGGCTTGTCGCCCGAAGGCATCAGCCGTCTCTTCCAATCGTTCACACAGGCAGATTCTTCCACCACGCGTAAGTATGGCGGCACGGGGCTGGGGCTTGCCATTAGCAAACGCCTCACCGAAATGATGGGCGGGAGTATGTGGGCTGCGAGTGAAGGAGCAGGGCGCGGTTCGACCTTCACTTTTAACATCAAAGCCAAAACCGCAGACCTGCCCCCCGCCAAAAAACAGCTCCACCTTGGCGTTCAACCTGCCCTGCAAAATAAACGCGTGTTGATCGTAGACGATAACGCCACCAACCGCTACATCCTCAACATGCAGACCACTAAGTGGGGTATGATTCCGCGCGATACCGAATCGCCGGTTGCCGCACTGGAATGGATCGAACACGGCGAAACCTTCGACATTGCCATCCTCGATATGCACATGCCCGAAATGGACGGGCTCGAACTGGCACAACGCCTGCATACTCAAAAGGCGGGCTTTCCGCTGGTGCTGTTCAGTTCGTTGGGCAGGCGTGAAGCAGGCGATGAAAACGGTCTTTTCTCTGCCTATCTCTCAAAGCCGATCAAACAATCGCAGTTGTTCGACACCCTAGTGGGACTCTTCATTCAAGCTGATGAAGAGGTAAAACAAATAACGACCGAGCGCTTCAAACCAGACCCGCAAATGGGCACCCGGCATCCGTTGAGAATTCTCCTCGCTGAAGACAATGCCGTAAACCAGAAACTGGCACTACGCCTGCTTGAGCAAATGGGCTACCGTGCCGATGTTGCCGCGAATGGACGCGAAACCGTGAACGCCGTGGAACGCCAAACCTATGACGTGATCTTGATGGATGTGCAAATGCCCGAGATGGACGGCTTGGAAGCCACCCGTGAGATCGTGGCGCGCTGGCCTACAAAACGTCCCTACATTATCGGGTTAACGGCAAACGCCATGCAAGGCGATCGTGAAATGTGCCTGAATGCAGGCATGAACCATTACATCCCCAAGCCCATCCGCGTGGTGGAATTGGTAGATGCGCTATTCAAGGCGAAATCGTAAATACTCAATTTTGTCATTGCGAGGCGGGCTCTTTCTCTTCCCGCCGAAGCAATCCCCTGTCATTAGGAGACTGCTTCGAAAGAACGCCTCGCAGCGACATAACAACCGGGAGCAGAATGCCCATATTAGACATGAATACTTTTAATGCCCTCAAGGATAGCGTCGGCTCTGATTTTGTTGGCGAGTTGATGAATACTTTCTTTGAAGATGCAAATACCCAAATGCTGGAAATGAGCTCGGCGCTTGCTTCAAAAGACGCCGAGACGTTTCGGCGTGCGGCGCACAGCCTGAAATCGAATGCGGCAACTTTTGGCGCAACAGATCTGGCAGCCCTGGCACGTGAGTTGGAAATACTGGGGCGTGATAATAACCTCGAAGTGGGAAGCAGGCTCGAGGTCATTAAAGAAGCGTTCGAGCAGGTTAAAATCCAATTGAATGAGTTAAGGTAACCCGATGCAAAATTCCGCTTCTGAACTTGCCCGCCTGCTGGTGGTGGACGATAACAAAGTGAATCGTATGGCGCTTTCACGCAGCCTTGAATTGCAAGGGCATGTGGTGGAGACTGCCGAAAATGGACAGGAGGGGCTGGAGAAATTCCGCTCGGGGGTGTATGACCTGATGCTGCTCGATATCGAGATGCCGGTGATGAACGGTTTTGAAGTGCTGGAAGCCTGCCTGAAAGACTTCGACCTGCGGCAAACCCCGATCATTATGACATCGGCGATGGAAGAGTTGGATGCAGTAGTGAAATGTGTGGAGCTCGGCGCAGAAGATTACCTGACCAAGCCGGTGAACCCGATCTTGCTACGCGCACGAGTGAATGCCAGCCTTGAAAAGAAACGCCTGCGCGATGAACAACGCAAGCTATTCCGTACTTTTGCGACAAAAGAAGTAGCCGAAGAGCTTTTGCGCACGGGCTTTTCACTGGGCGGGCAGATCGTAACTGCCAGCGTGCTGATCGCGGATATCCGTTCGTTCACCAGCATTGCAGAAAGCCAGGACCCATCTGATTCGATTGAACTGCTTAACCAATATTTCAGCATGATGTTCGATGCGGTTTCGCAAAATGGCGGCATCATTAACCAGATCGTCGGTGATGGCATATTGGCAGTATTCGGCACGCCGATCTATTATGAAGATCATCGCGAGCGGGCGGTAAAAGCTGGTCTGCAAATGCTGGAACAACTTAAAGTATTTAACCAAAACCAACTGGCACAGAATAAGACCGCCATTCGTATTGGTATTGGGGTCACCTCAGGCAAGATGGTGGCGGGGTACACAGGCACACACAACCGCGCCATTTATACCTGCATTGGCGATACAGTGAACCTGGCAGACCGCATTGAGGAATATACCAAGGAAGCATTACGCCCGCTGTTGATCGATGAATATACCCGCGAAGGGTTATCAGCTGCGTACAAAGTGGAAGACTTGGGGAAGATCGTGTTCAAGGGCAAGAATCAGGCGGTGAGTGTTTTTGCCGTAACTTAATCAGGCGGTCTTCTAAACTTATTTTGGTCGATCATATATGCAAGATAATTTGTGACCAATCTAGAAGTGTTGTAGCAAACCTCTTACATAAGTGCTCTCGCCGCCTAAGGCAAGAGTCAATCAGAAAATTGCTATTCTGTTTGGGTATTACTTGTGTAAACACATACCCGATTGCGCCCCGTTTCTTTTGCCTGATAAAGCGCCTGATCGGCGTGGTTGATCAAATCTAAAAGGGAATCAGCCTTGGGGTTTAGCAAGGCAACACCCAAACTGGCAGTGACGTGGAAATTGGTTGAATCTTCTGCGGTTAGGAGCATGTTTTGAATAGCGGCATTGATACGGTTTGCCACGATCTTTGTTCCTTCTAGCGGGGTTTCAGGAAAGAGAATCACAAATTCTTCTCCGCCAAAACGACCCATCACATTTTCAGCGCTCTCACCTTCTTCAACATAACGCCCTAAGGTATCTGTTCTGCGGATCTGCCTGAAGACTTCTTCTGAAATGCTGCGCAATACCAGGTCGCCGGTTGCATGCCCCCAGGTATCGTTGACATGCTTAAAGTGATCTACATCCAACAGGGCAACGCAAAAGGGTCGTTCAAAGCGGAGGCAGCGCTGGTATTCACGCTCTCCAATGGCAAGGACGGCACGGCGGTTGTGGGTGCCGGTTAATTCGTCTATCGTTGCCAGGCGGTTCACTTCCAAATAAAGCCGTGAATTTTCCATTGCCAGGGCAATGCTTGCCACCAGGCGTGTGGCAGTAAGGATTTGTTCTTCATTGAATTTATAACCGGGCTTGCTGCGGGTTAATCCTAAAACGCCGATACATTTTTCGGCAATTAAAATCGGAATGACAGCCGCTGCATGAAATGCTTCTCCGTCGTAGATGCGATTACGATGTTCCCAGGTGGAATAATCTTCTACGATGGCGGGTTTCCCCGAATCGAAAGCCTGCCAGCTTAGGGCTCCGGCATCGCGCCCAAAACGATTGCCAGACACGAACGGATTGTTGCGGGTATATGCCTTGGCTACCAATTCATCTCCATCAGGCAGGAGGATCTCGCAATAATTCACTTCCAACAACATAACAGCTTGGTCTACGATAAACTGAAGAAGGTCTTTAATGTCGCGGCGGTTTAGAAGGTCGAGAGTGATCAGATGCAAGGTATTTAATGAGTCATATTGGCGAATAATCAAGTTCTCGAGGCTGATGCGTTCGCTGATATCTCTTATAATAGCTGCGTAATAATCTTCGTGCTCAAAATGAATATGGGCAATGGAAGTTTCAAGTGGAAATTCTTTGCCGTTGGAACGCAACCCCAAAATGGACCCCAAGGATTGCATGGTTCTGGAGGTGACTCCGGTTTCGCCAAATTGTTGGATGTATGGGGGGTGTTTTTCTCGGAAGCGCTCGGGCATGAGCATGGTGAGCGGCTGCCCGGCGACCTCGGCAAAGGTATAGCCAAACATCTTTTCTGCGGCTGCATTGAAATTTAAGATCCGCTGTTGAGCGTCGATCAAAACGATGGCGTCCATTGCGGTGGCGACTACATGAGAGGAAAGAGTTTGCGTTAGGGTTGGGTTGGTCTGTAATGCAATGATCGTTCGGAGGGCTTGCAATTCATCGATCAATTGTGCCTGTTCTTTTTCTTGATCTTCCATTTTAGCAACTCCACAACGAAATATAATGCCAGAGTATACACTGCAATCTAAACAGAGATTTCAAATGTTTCATTCTGAATGAGTGACAAAATCTTC
>JBDKJK010000296.1:0-3135 GCA_039796675.1 Chloroflexota bacterium | reverse complement strand
GGGTCTCCTGTGGAGAGGATGATGATGCGCGTGTCGGGGATGATGGCAGTGGCTGTATCTTTCCCAGCTCTGAAGGCATGCACCATCGGGGCACAGCCTTCGGCTTGAATGATCGCCAGTTTTGGAACTTTGTTGATCAGACCCATATTATACAGTTCTTTGAATCCCTGATACACGCCGAGAGGTCCCAACCCGCCGCTGACGGCTTGAATGTACCAATCGGGGGCGCGCCAACCGAGTTGTTCCACGATCTCGTAGGCGATGGTCTTCATTGATTCGCGGGCAGGTACAGAGCTTGCGCCTCTATCGAGCAGCAGGTTTTTGCGCTGGGCGAATTGACTGGCTATCTGTTTGGTCTGGTCGTAATTGCCGCTGACGCGAATCACTTCCGCACCGAAGAGGGCGGCTTCTCGCAATTTTTCTTGCGGCACGAGGCTGGTCATGAAAACCCATAGTTTGATGCCTGCCCTTGCGCAAGCAGCAGCATAGGCTACAGCTGCATTGCCCGTGGATGCGATCACTGCCTCACGGATGCCTTTTTCGTTCATGGCAGCCACGGCAACAGCTGCCTGCCGGTCTTTGAAAGAAGAGGTCGGGCCGTAGCGTTCGTCTTTGAAGTAAACGGCAGAATGCCCGAGGTCTGGGGCGAAGCGGTTTGAATGCCAAAGCGGAGTTCCACCAGCGGGGTACAGGTCGAGAGTGGAGGGATTGCTCAGTGGCAGAACATCTTGAAAGCGCCACAAGTTATTCGGACGGTTGGGAATGCCGCGCAGGATCTCACGTTTGAAGGCTTCGTAATCGTAATGTGCTTCTACCCATTGAGATTCGCATTTTTGGCAGACGGCGGGGACGAAAGGAATATAGGGTTGTTGATGTCCACAAATGTTGCATTGAAGGTAGAGCGGTTTCGCCATATTTATTTTTCCTGTTTCTCGATGACGTCGGTGATGCGGGCTTCGAGGGGCAGCTCTACAAAGAAGATGGAACCTTCGCCTTCGACGCCAGTGCTTTCAGCCCATAAACGTCCGCCGTGCATTTCAACCAGGCGACGGCTGATGGGCAACCCTAAACCAGTGCCACCCGCTTTACGCGTTGTGGAGGTATCCACCTGAGTGAATTCAAGGAAGATGGTTTCAAGTTCATCAGGTGGAATACCAATGCCGGTGTCTTTAACACTGATGAGTACACGGGCATCGTCCAAACGGGCAATGTTGAGGGCGATCTTGCCAATACTTGTGAATTTGATGGCATTGTTCACAAGGTTGATCATTACCTGGCGCAGGCGGGTATTGTCTGCATAGATTTCGGTCTTGTGGTCAGAATCTGGCTCTATGTAGAGTGCGATATTCTTTTCGCTTGCCAATGAGGATGTGATGCTGGTGACCTCTTCGAAAAGGTCTTTGACCTTGAATTTTTCGGGGTGCAGATTCATGCGCCCTGATTCGATCTTGGCCATATCGAGTACGTCGTTGATCAGGTGTAGGAGATGTTGCCCATTCTTTTGAATGAGGCGCAGGTCGTTATCCATATAGGGAGTGAGTTCGCCGTCGAGCCCTTCGAGCATCACATCGGTGAAGCCCAGAATAGAATTGAGCGGGGTGCGCAATTCGTGCGACATGTTGGCAAGGAAGGAGGATTTGAGTCTGTCCAGCTCACGTAATTGGGTAACGGTGGCAGCCTGTTCCTGATATAGACGGGCATTTTGCAGGGCGATGGCGACCTGAGATGCGAGTGTGTTGAAGATCAACGCATCTTCCTGTGTGAAGAAGCCTGCCTGCTCTGATTGGGCATCGAACACGCCGATTACTTTTTCGCCCGCAACTAAGGGCACTGCCATTTCTGCATGTGTACCGGGTAGTAGGGGGTTGGGCAGGAAGTCTTGAGTCTGGTGAACATCATTCACAATGACAGGCTGGCGTTCGCGGAAGGCGCGTGCCACAAGCGAATGTGGCGTATTGGCTGGGATGTTGTGCCCAGCGGCGGTCATGGCACGGCCCACATCTCCAGCCCCGGCGGCGAGCAGAAGCGTATTCCATGACTCATCCGCAAGATAGATATGCGCGTGATAGAGATCAAAGCGCACTTTTGCCAGATCCACCACGGTTTGCAGGAGTTCATCTGGGTTGAGCACAGTGGAAGCGGTAGTAGACACGGTCGCCACGGTTTCGAGTTGGTTCGCGCGTTGTGCAATTAACTCTTCGTTTCGTTTGCGCTCTGTGACATCTTGATTGGCACCATAGTAACGAGTGATTTTGCCGTTCTCGTCGCGTTCTACATTGATGTTTACCGAGATATACCCGATATTGCCATCTATATAGATAATACGATGTTCGAGCGATGTAGTATAAAACCGTTCTTTGGAACTGAGAGCTTTTTCGATTTCTGCACCAACGATCGGTAGATCATCTGGATGTACGAATTTCTGCGCATATTGAGCGGAAGATATTTGGTACCCGCCAACTTCTTCAACTGTTGTCTTGAAAATGGCGTAGAAATGGTCATTGAAATTGAAGATGTCTTTTTCAACGTCATATTCCCAATTGCCAAGGCGGGCAATTTCAAGCGCTTCAGCCAGGCGGGCTTCATTCGTGCGGATGGCTTCTTCCGCTTTTTTCCGCTCGGTTACGTCTTGGTTGGCACCATAGTAGCGGATGACCCTTCCAGTCTCATCGCGCTCTACGTTAATACTTACAGAGATATATCCTGTTGTACCATCTGGAAAAATAATACGATGTTCCAGAGATACGGAATAAAATCGGTCTTTAGAGTTGAGTGCCTTTTCGATCTCTACCCCAACAATGGGCAGATCTTCAGGGTGTACAAACCTTTGTGCATATTCTGCCGAGGAAAGTTTGTAGCTCCCAACCTCGTTTACATTTGTTCGGAATACTGAAAAGAAATGGTCATTGAAAGTAAAGATATCTTTTTCAACGTCATATTCCCAATTGCCAAGGCGGGCAATTTCAAGCGCTTCAGCCAGGCGGGCTTCATTCGTGCGGATGAGTTCTTCTACTTGCTTGCTCTCGGTAATATCTGAATGTGAACCTGCCATACGGTAAGCAGTGCCATCAGGTTGGCGCAATGCCTTGCCTCTGTCTCGGATCCAGCGCCAGGAGCCATCTTTGTGCTTTAAGC
>JBDKJK010000295.1:0-13530 GCA_039796675.1 Chloroflexota bacterium | reverse complement strand
CTGCGCCGAAATGTCAGCTATTCCCCTAAAGGCAGCAACTTGCCTGCTAGAAAACACATGGTATAATGTCGGTCGCTTTTGATTTGGAGAGGTCGCGTAGTCTGGCTTAGCGCGCACGCTTGGAAAGCGTGTAACCCACAAAGGTTCGCGGGTTCGAATCCCGCCCTCTCCGCCAGAAGAGTACGCCCCCTTTTCCAGGGGCGTTTTTTTTCTGTAGGTTTGCGGGTCTCCATTGAGGAGATGTCATTCGAATTCCGCTCTCTCTACCAGAAGAGTACGCCCCCTTTCCAGGGGCGTTTTTTTATTTTGCCCACGAGGTATCTCATGCCCAATCCCCTTGAATATCTTATCGAGAACATTTCATGGTATGAACCCATCTACAACATTGCATGGGTGCTATTCATGTTCTATGCACTCGCCCTACCACCCTTCACTTTGTTTCTTTTTCATAAAAATCGGTTATTAAATCAACTCTTGCCGCCCATAGCCTGGGAACATCATCGCCATACCTATTCACACCTTATCGGCGCAGCCTTCGTCATATTCTCGTTCAGGCTCATCCCCTACTGGATCTTCAACGACAAGATTCTGCATTTTCTAGGCGGTGGGATCTCCATTGCCTTGGTTTACGAATATTTCATCCTGAATTTCAACATTCAGCAGGGAGAGGGAATTATTAGCCTGCGGAACATCATTCATCACAAAACCGCATATCTAACAGCAAACCTATTCTTGCTTACCTTCTTTTCATCGTTCTTCAGTGTCTTTTCAGAACTCTATGAGTTCATCTCAAAATATGTAGCAGGTTATCAATTCGACAGCAGCGGCTTCGATACCTGGCTCGATATTCTGGCAAACATCACTGGTGCAACCCTCGGCTACCTTCTTATTTGGCTTTGGAAATATGCAACAAAAAAGACCTGATCGCATGATCAGGTCTTTTAAGAAAACTCTCCAACTAGGGTGTTGGTGTGGCTTCTGTAAGAAGCGGAGTTCCCGCATGAATCATCAAATCGGAGGAAAGAGCCGCATCATGCCCGGGGACCTCTACCTTTGTCTCCACAAGGAATTGATACAACAGCGACGATGTCCAAGCCCCACCACCCAGAATATCTGTACCCTTAGAAGCCTCATCAGCACGGCGTGAACCGGCAAGAATACCTTCGTAGCTGCTCAGGTCCAATTGGGCGGGGGAAACTGCCAGGGTCACTGAGTGGCAGGAACTACAGGAGAGTGAGCCGGAGTACCACAGGTTCGACTGGGTAAACAAAGGCAGAACATCCTCAAAAGTAGATTCACAATTCACGCCATTTGCATCGGTAAACTGAAACGCATCTGACTCAGGAGAACCTGCATCTACCCATGCACCGATCAGGTCTGCGCCCGCAACATAACACTTGTCTGAAGCGGCAGCAGGAGCCGAAACCATTTCCATAGCCGGAAGCGTGGCAGGGATCAGGGTTGGGATTGGGGTCGATTCGGGCAGGGTGCTGCCACGATTACATGCCAGCGAAAATCCACAGGCACTCACGAAAATAATACTCACCCAAGCGAGAACACCCAAAAGGAAAACGGTCACTGCACCATAAATATATCTTTTTACATCATCATTCATTTGTACACCTCCCTATTCCGACGCTTTGAGTGTGCGCAGGTAATTAACCACATCCCAGCGTTCACGGATGGTGAGATTCTCATTCAAAGGCGGCATCTGACCGGAGAATTGCACTTCAGGAAAGAGCGTGTTGTTCGGATTCCAAATGCCGTTGGAAATGGTCAGGAACCAGCTGCCATCTGACTTGGCTTGGACGGCTTCGCTCGTCAGGTCGGCGGGTTTCTTTTTGACAAGAAACGCAGCAACCGTACCAGTACCCTGTCCATTTTCGCCATGGCACATCAGACAGTGAATCTGATAAAGCTGCGCCCCGCGTGCAATGGAGGCTTCATCGGCAGGAACCGGGTTGATAGGCTCGCCCATACCAGGCAAGTAGGCAGCGCCATCCACAGGAATGGACTGGGCAGGAACCGCAAGCGGTTTTTCCTGGTCATCGAAGGCTTCCTGAAGCTCCATAAACACGACCCAGTCGATCTTGATGACATCGAAAGCAAAAGTCATTAAACCGGCAGCAATAACAGCAAGCGCGGCAAATACAACGAGAAGTTGTTTGAATAGTCTCATAGGTGTTGTGCCTCCGCAGGCTTTACAGACTCTGCGCCGAGTTTCTTCAGCAAATCTGTAACTTTCTTTTCTTCCACATGCTTGCATTCGACGAAGATTGCGATCTTGCCGTCGCTGATCTCAGGCACATACTTCATCGGGCGATAGTTCGGGAAGAAGCTATCGAGAAAGACACCAAGGAAGGTGGAGAGCAGCATGCCCAGCATGGTTAATTCAAATATTACGACAACCGTAGGAGGGCCCGGAACAAAAGACTGGGTGCTCACTTGAATGGGGTACGCATATAAGAAGGGTGAAGCGTAGGCAAGAAAAATACCTGCACCCATTCCAAGAATTGCCCCACCCATGGCAATGCGCGGCACATTTGTCCACTGGTGTGGGCGACCAAGCATCGCTTCGGTAACAGGCACACCAGAGATCACATTCATACAATCATCGTGAACGCCCATCATGCGAAGTTGTTCAACAGCATCCGCAGCAGGCGCAAGGTCTGAAAAGACCGCGAGTAGATCGACAACTTTTTTCTCTTCAGTCATCGTATCCTCCTATTCCAGTTCGCTGACGGAGACCACGGTCTCGCGTCCGAATTTCTTTAGTTCGTGCGCCATCTGACCTTCCTGCACTTCCCAAACCGGGATGAGCGGTATCAGTTTGGATGCCGCCATATAGAGCAGGATGAAGAAGGCAACTGTACCAATGCCCATGGGAACTTCAATGCCTGGAGTGTACATACGCCAGGTAAAGGGCATACGATTTATCGTGGCGGAGACCGGGATAATGATATATCGTTCGAACCACATGCCCACATTGATGGCAATGCCAACAAAGCCAACCAGCCAGGGGTTTGCACGCCATTTTGGGTTCCACAAGATCGCCCAAGGGATAACAATGTTGGTGAACAACATGCCAAACCACATCCAGCCGAGCGGACCTGCTTCATGGAAGTGAAGCAACTGCTGTGTCCACTTGTCGCCGCCATACCACTGCACCATGTAATCGTTGAAGAAGAAGTACGCCCACGCCATTGAGATGATGAGCATCAATTTGCCAATCGCATCGAAGTGCTCGCCGCGTACGAAGTAGTCCATATGTTTCATGGTACCGCGAATGACAGCCAACACGACCACCGCCGCACCCATACCGGAGTGCAAAGCGCCCACGATGAAGTAAGGACCAAAGATGGTGGATGACCAACCCGGGCGGGTGGCTGCTGCAAAGTCCCAAGACACGATGGTGTGAACAGAGAACATGACCGGAATGATCGCAAATGCGAAGATGTTCATTGCATTGCGCAGATGGGTCCATTCCCCTTCGGTGCCACGGAAGCCGAGTGCCAAAACCTTATACAGATTCTTGCGCCAACCCGTAGATCGGTCACGTGCCATCGCCACATCAGGGATCAACGGCAGGAAAAGGTACATGGTCGAAGAAAGTAAATATGTGGTGATCGCGAGCAAGTCCCAGGTGAGTGGGGAATGCAGGTTGGGCCACAACATGCGCTGATTAGGATAAGGCATAAGCCAGTAGAAGACCCACACACGACCCATGTGCATGAAGATGGAAAAGCCAGCCTGTACCAGACCAAAGGTGGTCATCAACTCAGCGGCGCGGGTGAACGGACGACGAAACTCTGCCCGAAATACGCGCAAGATCGCGGAGATGAAGGTGCCCGCGTGGCTAATACCGATCCAGAACACGGTATTGACGAGGAAGATACCCCAGTAATCTCCACGCATAACACCGGCTTGACCCTGACCTTTTGTGATCAGAATGCCCCACTGGTAAAACAGAAAGTAGACAACCACGAAAGCCAGGAAGCCAAAAACCAGCCACCACTTCCATGTAGGTTTTTCCAGCATGGATTCCATGACCATATCATTCATCTGCCCGCGCGGAAGCGGATCGAGCATCAGGTGCTTTTCGCGGAAATGCTCTTCAGAGTGACCGGAATGGTCAGTGTGGGCATGTTGGTCTGTATGTTTTTTATCGTGTGCCATAATTACCCTCCCTTGAAGTAGGTAATATTGGGAAGCGTACCAAGCTCTTCGAGATGTTTAACGCCATGACCCTTATGCGCCAGTTGAGAAACCAACGACTCAGGGTTATCAACACGTCCAAAGACAATCGCATTGGCAGGGCAAGCCTGAGCGCAGGCGGTGGTAAATTCACCATCCATCACTTCGCGCCCTTCAGACTTGGCTTTATCTTGCGCCTTGTGAATGCGCTGGATACAGAAGGTGCATTTTTCCATCACACCCATGCGGCGAACGGTCACATCGGGGTTGAGCTGATTGGGAAGCGGCTCAGGGCGTTTGTAATCGCGCCAGTTGAAGGCACGCACCTGATACGGACAGTTGTTAGCACAATAACGCGTACCCACACAGCGGTTGTACACTTGCAGGTTCAACTGCTCTGCCTGTGAGTGGACCGTGGCAAACGCCGGACAGACTGGCTCACAAGTGGCATGACCACACTGCTGACACAACATCGGCTGCTGCGGGGTCATCTTCACTTCAGGATATTCACCCTCCCAAAAACGTTCGATACGGATCCAGTGCATGGAACGTCCGTAGCCCGAGTCTTCTTCACCGACGAAGGAAATGTTATTTTCCATCGCACAGGCAGCTGCACAAGCCTGACAGCCCGTGCAAATATCTTGATTGATGACCATGCCCCATTTGCCGGTTTCTTCGGCGCTTAACTTTATTTCATCGGGTCTAATCATGATTAATGCTCCTCACCCAGCGCTTCACCGTACACGCCAATGCGGCTTTCCATACGAGAAAGACCAACACCACTTACAGCACTGGAGACTTTTTCAATTTTGACTTTCATACCAGCAAAGGCAAGATCGCCCGCTCCGTTAAAGTGAACACCGAACAAGTCTGCAGGATTAACACCGCGATTTTCAGCATAACGACCATAAGCGGTATGACCCTGACCGAACGGCATCGCAATCGTATCGGGGCGGATCGCCGGGTACAAATAAACGTAGGCTTCTACTTCACCAGCTTCGCTAATAACCTTGACCCTGTCATCATTATGCAAGCCAAGTTCGTGAGCCGTTTCAGGGTTGATCTCAACCCAGGTATTCCACATCACGGTGGTCGTTGAGTCGGGAAGTTCCTGCAGCCAGGGCTTGTTCGCGCCTGCTTCAGCTAACGTCGGCGAAACGAATGGCACGAAGAAGAACTCACCTTCACCCGCAAATTCAGGCTCGGTTGCCCTCACATTTCCATTCAATACACCGGAGCCATCAGGAGCAACGAGGGCTTCGGCATTCTTGAACCAACCACCATACTGCTGGAAGTACGCCATGAAGGTCGCAGCATCTGGTGCAGAGAAAGAGCCGTTGGCTTCACCCATCAAAGCACTGAGCTTTGTTTGCAAGAATTCAACTTCATCCTTGTATGGAAGAGCTTCAGCAAACTTGCCGCCAGCCAACTGAGCCGCAGTGATCAACACATCGGCAGTGGCGCGGGTGTCATAAAACGGAGCGACAACCGGCTGAGCGCCAGAAAGCACCGGCAAAGACACACCAGTGGCTACACGCTGGTACCCCCAAGATTCAAGTCCGTGATGATCGGGCAAGAGGTACTTCGCTTCAGCAGCAGTTTCATCGGGGAAGGTTGCAAACGAAATAACTTCTTCCACCTTGCCGAGTGCTTCCTTGAAACCAAGCGAGGCGGGCAATTCAAAGACCGGGTTCACACCATGAACAAACAACGCCTTGATCGCGCCGCTCTTCATCTTTTCAACAAAAGCAATCATTTCTTCAGCAGAAGCAGGGCGGCTGTATTCGGTCTGATTCGGAGCGAGGGCAGAGAGATACACGCCGCCGGGCTTGCCGAAATTATCAGAAAGGGCATTCAACGCGAGAACGGCTTCGGCAATTTCCAAACCATTGGATTGACCCAACGCAGCACCGCCAGGAATGGCAAGCACGTTGGAATTGACGAACATCTCAGCGAGGTGATGCAGCGCTTCCAACTCGACGCCAGCTGCTTCAGCAACCTCAGCCGGATTCACGCTGGAGAAGACGCGCGGCATAGCGCCGCCGCGAAGTTCCGAGGCGAGGTTACCGATTGCAAGGGCAACCAAGCCTTCGGTCCCGGGGCGAACCGGAACCCAATGGTCAGCCTTGGCACCCGTCGCAGACATCCGCGCTTCAAATTGGACGAAGGTAGCGCGCAGTTTTGTCTCGCCTTCACGCAAGCCGACGAAGCCGCGAGTGTAAGGAAGCGGAGAAAGCCAGGTCTCGAGGAAGTTGGCGCCAAAGGAGAAGACCACCTGGGCTTTGCCAATGTCGAACCAGGGCAACCCAGCCTGACCAAAAAGATTTTCAGCGGCTTTGCTGAGAGTGGCGCGGGCTTCGAACATACCCAACGCCCCATAGCGAACAGGAGCATTCATGCCAGTGGCGCTTGCAAGGTCAGAGACGAGGTCGAAGAGATGGTCAGGAGCCATGCCCATCAGGAAGGCTACTTCGCTGGGTTTGTAATTCTTGAGAGCATCTGCCACGCTTTGAATGGCGGAGTCCCAATCTCCAGTGGAAGGACCTTGAACACGGTCGGGGTTGTACAAACCTTGAAGAGTGGCTTGACCACGTGCGCAGGTCTTGCCGAGATTAAGGGGATGATTGGCATTGCCTTCGGTCTTGATGGCGCGACCCTGATAGGTGCGCACGACGAGACCGCATCCCGCCGCACATTCGCGGCATGTAGTGGCGTAATAAGTACTTTGCCCAACCGAGTTATATTCGGGCATCTGCTGGTATGGTTCGCGCTTAACATAACGCGAAGCGGGACCACAACCTGTAAGGATCGCTGTAGTCGCCGCTCCCAAGCCAGCCAGTTTTAGGAAATCACGCCGGGAAAATTGTTCAGTCATAATTGATTCCTTTCGCCCGGTTTAATAGTGACACGTACCGCAGTCTGCAAGTTTGATCAGTTTTTCCTGATCGTCACCAGCAGATTCGATATGGCAGTTCAAACACCAACCCATGTTCATCACCTGCGGATTCTCGTAGATGCCCATTTGGCTTACATCGCCATGACAATCTTCGCAGTTCTTCCCTGCTGCAATGTGCGCACGGTGATTAAATTGAACAAAATCTGGGACGATGGCAACGGGAACCCATTCGAGCGATCGTCCGCTCAAAACGGCGTCCTTTAGCGGGGCTAGCAAGGCACTATCTTGGGTCTTGACGATCTGATTGTGGCATGCCCAGCACTTTGCTTGTGAGGGGATCCCGGCGGCGGGACCTTTGGATGCACCTGGGTGGCAATACAAACACTGAATGCCAAAGGCAACATGGGTCTTATGTGGGAACCCTGGAACAGGTTGTTCGGGCGCTTGCTGGGTCGTATACAGACCATACGCAGCCGCACTGAACACTGCCAGGAACACAATTCCCACCGCGATCAGACCAAGAGGCTGTTTCAGCCAATCGAAAAACTTTTTGATCATGGTTGCTCCTGAAATAAACTAAGCATAACACTGCCGTTTTTTTCTAACGATGGTGTTTGCAAAATTACCAAAATATAAAAATCTTGGAGCGTTGGCGCTGTTTTCTTCATAAAAAAAAGAAACCGCCCAATAAATTCGCAGCGCAGTTACACTCATGCGGGTATTCTACATCATAAATTGCGCGCAAAATTAAGCGAGGCACAACCTGATAATTATACAACGAAAGTGCAAAAAGGTACAAGTTGTCCGATTTAATTTTGGGTCTCAAAGTGGAGTTGAACGGTCGAATTTGGCTTGAGGTGTCAGCTTCCCGCTTATCTTTAATTCAGGGAATCATGCGTAAATCTCCAGAGTAATTCTGCAACGACAATTTTCTCATTGAGTGTTCAAGCTCGCTATCCCCTATCGAATGCTAGTAGTCACAAATGTTCTTCATTAACCAAGATGTTACCCCACACACTTTGTGACCGCGATGGGTATAATCAACATATAATGAAAGCAAAATACATCTTCAGTGCGACCATACTTTTGCTAGGTCTTCTAACGGTGATATTGGTATTGATCAATTTCAACCCACCTGTTGCCCTTGCCAAAAATACCGTCACGGCGGCGCTTCAACAAACCACACCCACGCCGCAAGTGGCAGATGTTTCTGAGATCGGCTCGACAGATGGCATTCTGATCATGGGCATTGTCATTGTGTTGATTGTTATCCTGCCTTTGATATTCCAAAAAAGAAAATGAATCCCTTCGGCATGCCCGGCAGCGACAGGTCGAAGCCATTAACATCGTCTTAACAGATAAACCTGACCTTTATGTTATAGTGCGCGCCATGCCTGAAAAAATTCTAGTTGTTGAAGATGAAATCGCTTTACAGGAAACCCTTACCTATAACCTAAAAAAGGAAGGCTATACTGTTGAATCCGTGGGGGATGGTCGCTCTGCGTTGGATGCAGCCCGTAGAATAGAACCTGATCTAATCGTATTAGACATCATGCTCCCCGAAATGGATGGCTTTGAAGTGGCACGCATCCTACGCAAGGAAATGACGACTGCCATTCTGATGCTAACCGCCCGTGATGATGAAATTGACCGGGTCGTGGGGCTTGAAGTGGGCGCAGATGATTACCTGACCAAACCCTTCTCGATGCGTGAGTTGATCGCACGCGTAAAAGCCCAATTGCGCCGGGCACGCCTCTTGCGCGAAGAAATGGGGAAAAGCGTAGAACCGGCTGCCCATGAAACCCTGACCTTCGACAACCTGATAATCAACCTCACCCGCCGCGAAGTGATCTTCAAAGATAATCCCATTCAATTGAAACCCAAGGAATATGAGTTGCTGCTTTTCCTGGCAGAACACCGCCGCCAAATGCTTTCACGCGAATTTATTCTGGAACGTGTTTGGGGCTGGGATTATATAGGCGATAGCCGCACTGTGGATGTGCATGTGCGCTGGCTGCGCCAAAAGATCGAGGAAAATTCCAGCGAACCGAAGCGCATCGTCACTGTGCGCGGCGGTGGGTATCGGTTTGAAGGATAACTACTTAATGCATAATACGAAATCCGTAGTTTACTCATCACGCGTTACCTATCACGCATCATGAGTCAAATCTCTTATTTTCTTGCGATCATTTTCTTCCTGCTGGCGGCATGGTTTGCATGGCGCTATACGATCTTGAAGCATAAGCTACATCAGTTATCACAATCCATTCGTGACCCCAAAACTCCACAACCCCACTTCAGTGAAATCGATGATCTGATTGGCGCGATCGAGTCACACCGGGCAGGCTTTGCCGCCGAATTGAACGCTTTGCACACCAAAACGGAGCGTCTCGCTACTTTGCTTGAGCAACTCACCGACGGAGTGTTGATCGTCGATGCAGATGGACGAGTGCAATTTGCCAACCCGGCTGCCGGAAAACTTTTCGGCACAGAAAACCTCACCCACCAAAGTGTGGCACAGGTGCTGCGCAATCATCAATTGATTGAAGCCTGGCGGCGCTGCCAACAAACCCGCCAACTGCAGATCGAGGTTGTGGAAATTCCAACTCGTAAACAGTATTTACAACTGATCGTAATCCCCGATGAGCACGAAGGTGGCAGTTTGCTGCTTGCTCAAGATTTAACCCAAGTGCGCAAACTCGAAACCGTACGGCGCGACTTTATCTCTAATGTTTCGCATGAGTTGCGGACTCCGCTGGCTTCGCTAAAAGCGTTGACTGAAACCCTACAAAGCGGCGCTCTTGCCGACCCGGAAGCTGGTCCGCGATTCCTGGAAAGAATCCACACTGAGGTCGATGCGTTAACCCAAATGACACAGGAACTGCTTGACCTCTCACGCATTGAGTCTGGGCAGGTGCAACTTAACTTTGAATCGATTTCCCCAAGAAAATTGATCTACTCGGCGGCAGACCGGATGAAGGCACAAGTAGAACGCGCGAGTTTGATCTTGGATGTAAAAGTAGATGACGGTCTGCCAAACATCCATGCCGATAAGAATCGTCTGGAACAAGTGCTGGTGAACCTGATACACAATGCGGTGAAGTTCACAAAGCCTGGGGGAAGAATCACTCTGGGTGCTGAAGCCGTTCCGGGCGGAGTCCGATTCGCGGTGCGGGATTCGGGGGTGGGAATCCCTTTGGAGAGTTTATCCCGCATCTTTGAGAGATTCTATCGAGTCGATTCATCCCGCACCGGTTCCGGCACGGGATTGGGTCTCTCCATTTCAAGGCATATTGTGGAAGCGCACGGCGGAAAAATTTGGGCGGAAAGTGACGAAGGACGCGGCAGTACGTTTTATTTTCTACTCCCCCATTAGGTGAGCCTGCACATCGAATCGTTTTTCATCGGAGGCTGGTTTGGCGCGTTGATAGGTGCCATCGGGCTGTAGAATGCGCGCGCGGGTGTTGTCTTTGAGATACGCACCGAGGATTTTATCGCGCAGGAATTTGACCTGTGATTTATTCTCCACAGGGAAGACGACTTCGACACGATGGTTAAGGTTGCGTGGCATTAGGTCGGCGCTGCCCATGTAAACTTCGTCATCACCATTATTTTGGAAATAATAGATACGACTATGCTCAAGATAACGCCCTACAACACTGACCACACGAATGTTCTCACTAACACCCTTAATGCCCGGGCGTAGACAACACATGCCGCGAATGAACAGGTCTACTCTGACGCCCGCCTGCGAAGCTTGATATAGGAGTTGGATCATTTCCATATCGACCAGTGAGTTCATTTTAAAGATGATGCGGGCTTTGTTCCCGGCTTTGGCGTGTTCGATCTCGCGTTTAACCAAATTTTCCATTTGTTCGCGTAAGTTGACCGGAGCAATTAATAATTTTTTATAGCTCTTCTTGGTTGAATACCCTGTAAGGAAATTAAAAAGATCGGTTGCATCGGCTCCCATAGCTTCGTCACAAGTAAGCATGCCGAGGTCTTCATAGATGCGAGAGGTGCCAACATTGTAATTTCCGGTGGCGAGGTGCAAATAACGGCGAATGCCCTCTCCTTCTTTGCGAACAACCATGGCAACTTTGCAGTGGGTCTTTAAACCGACCAGCCCATAGACCACATGCACACCGGCATCTTCCAACCTGCGCGCCCAACCGATATTGGATTCTTCGTCGAAGCGAGCTTTGAGTTCCATAAGAACCGCCACTTGTTTGCCGCGTTCGGCGGCTTCGAGCAGGGCTTCTACCACGGGAGAATTGGAGCCGACGCGATAGACCGTTTGTTTAATGGCAAGGACTTGCGGATCACGGGCAGCGGCATAGAGAAAATCTACAACTGGCGTGAAGGATTCGTAGGGGTGATGGAAAATAATATTCTCGTTACGAATCACATCGAAGAGGTTGTTGGTCGGTTCCAGTTTACGCAGTGGCTTGGGGATGCGTTGAATATAGGGTTTATCTTTCAGGTCATGCCGTTCGACATTGTTGTAGATATGCCATAAATTGACCAAGCCCAGCGGCGGCGGCAGGATGTATAAGTCATTGTGAGTCACTTCGAGGTTTTCAACCAGCAGGTCTCGCATCTCCTGCGGCATCGACTCGTGGATCGCCACCTGCACCACTGAACCGAACTTGCGTTTGCGAATGCTGGCTTGCATGGTTTCCAACAAGTCGTCGGCTTCGAGTTCTTGAATTTCGATATCGGCATCACGCACGATACGGAAGGGATAAGCAGCCACTACCTCCAAACCGGGGAAGAGGTCATTGAGGTTAGCTGCAATGACCTGGTCTAGCCAGACGAAGTAATGATGATAGGGAATCGTGCCGTCTTTGCGTTCGCCGCCGGAAGAACGTTTAATGGGGATAAAACGCGGCAGCGTATCGGGCACTTTGAGGCGGGCGAATTTCTCGTTTCCTTTTTTATCGCGGATGACAATGGCAAGGTTGAGGCTGAGATTCGAAATATGTGGGAAGGGATGCCCAGGGTCGAGCGCAAGCGGTGTTAGGACGGGATAGACCACATCCTTGAAATGTTTATCCGCTCGTTCTTTTTGCGCTTTGTTAAGCTTCGAATAATCGTGGACGTGAATGCCTTCTTTTTCAAGTTTGGGCAATACTTTACGAAAACATTGTTGAGCTTCATGCATGAGCTCTTGTGCGGTCTTACGAATCACAGCCAGTTCTTCACGCGGGGTGAGCCCATCTTCTGATAATTTGATAACGTTCGCCTCGATCTGCTTGCGGATGCCCGACACACGCACCATGAAGAACTCATCCAAATTGGAGCCGAAGATAGCAAGGAATTTCAGGCGTTCGAGCAGGGGGTTTTCTTCGTCGCGTGCTTCTTCAAGAACGCGGCGTTGAAATTCCAACATGCTGAGTTCACGATTGATATATAAAGAAGGAGAGGTCAGATCGATAGGGTCGGCCATAATGGGGTTAATGGTAAATGGAAAATAGGGAATAGGGAATGGTGAATAGTAAAAACTAGTGGTCGCCGATTTCAACCAATACGCCGGGGGTGAGCAGCCATTCAAGAGTGGCTTTGTGGGTGTGGTGCAGGTCGTCGGTAGAGAGGTAGCAAACGCCGCCTTTTTTGAAAGTCATTTCGACAGGTGCGCCGTCTGCAACGAGCAAACTGACCAAGTTGGAAAGGTAGGGTTCATGCCCAACGATGGCAAGACTATCAACCGTGTGTTTTTCATTTATTTCTGCAATCAGAAGGTTCGGGTCGCCTGCGGGCATGAGATGGTCGCTTAGTACGAATTTCTTCTTTTTGAAAACGTCGCTAAGGATCTCTGCGGTTTGCATAGCGCGCACATACGGGCTGGATACGATCAGGTCAAATTCGACGCCGAGGGTGCGCAGTCCTTTGGCGATGAGGCGCATCTTCTTCGCGCCTTTGTCTGTCAGCTCGCGTTGACTGTCTTCACCCGAAGGCGATTCTTCTTCGGCAATGGCGTGGCGGATGAGATATAGATTCACAATGATTTCTCCTAAAAATAAATTATTCAGATTATACAGGTTGAAAAAAATTCCTCATTAAGAATATGTAAACAAACCTGTACAAGGTTTCCCTTGGACAAGCCTTGCATAAGTGTTTACTCGTTGTTAACTAGTTCTTAAGTCCGTTATAAAAACTTTGTTGTAAGATACAAGTATGGAAACGTACTTTGCTGGCTTCTTATTCATATCCTTGCTGACCGTCTTCTCAGTAGACGCTTCTCGCAAACGCCGTGATTTTTTACAGAAACAGTAGCGCGCGTCGTCCTTTTTCGTTCTTCTCCTCCTTCCTTCGCCACCCGCCCCTCTTCAGGGCGGGTGGAATCGTTAACAGAACCTGCACAAAAATTTCAAACTTTATTAACACCCCCCAGATACACTATTTACATGAATGAGGCGGGCGGTTGCGAATTCACTGGC
>JBDKJK010000294.1:0-3930 GCA_039796675.1 Chloroflexota bacterium | reverse complement strand
CCTGATGCTGTACGTTCACAATAAACTAACGTCCGCCGATCACAGCGACGTATTGCGTGACCCACTCGTGATAGGGCACACATTCCATGCGTCCATCACCACAATCGGTGGTGGGAGTGCGCCACCATTGGATCTTGTCGAAGTTATCCAAACCGTTGTTAGCACAACCATCGGGTCCGAGCAAGTCATTGCCTTCGCAGGCGTCGAGGCGAACGGGCACATTCTGGAACCAGGCAGCCAGGTCACCCTGCACCTTTGGGTTCAAGGACCATTCCATCCATTTGTAGGCACAGTTGGGGTGTGCAGAGTCCACATGTAGCATGGTGGTATCTGCCCAACCTGTTGCACCTTCCACAGGAACAGTCTTTTCAATGGGTGCGCCGCCAGCCTTCAACAAGTTCGCCTGGAAGGGCCAGGAGCCAGAAGCAGCAACGCCTTCGTTGGTGAAGTCATCCATCTGGATGAAGGCATCGTGCCAATAGCGATTGATGAGCGTGCGCTGTTGGCGGAGCAATTCGATAGCAGCATCAAATTGTTCGCGGCTCAAAGCATATGGGTCAGTGATGCCAAGCTCGGGGCGGGCACTCTTCAGATAAAGAGCCGCATCCGCAACATAGATCGGTCCATCGTACGCTTGAATACGTCCCTTATTGGATTCACCATCTGGAAGAGTCATCTCTTCAAAGACCACATTCCAGCTTGTGGGCGGTTGATCACCGAAGACTTCGGTGTTGTACATCAGGATGTTTTCACCAGAGGAATACGGCACGCCATAATGCTTGCCATCCACAGTATGCCATGGAGCATTCTGCAAACGTTCATCAATTTTGCCATAGCTGGGGATTAGATCAATATTGATCTCTTGAACACGTCCGCCCGAAATCAGGCGGTTAGAGGCATCGCCAGAGGCGGTTACCAGGTCAAACCCGCCTTCGTTCATCAAGGCGACCATTTCGTCGGAAGTGGCAGCGGTCTTGTTGGTTACGATACAACCAGTTTCCGCTTCAAATTGGGTCACCCAGTCAAATGCCGGGTCGGTCTCGCCACGCTCGATATAGCCTGCCCACGAAACAATGGACAAAGCCCCTTCGCCTTCACCGACGGACTGCAAAGGTCCGCCGCTTTCCCCGCCGCCACCTGCGCCTGCACAAGCAGATGCCAAAAGGCTGACAAGGACCAGTACACTGAACATTACGAACCATTTCGATTTCATTTTCTCACTCTCCTTTGAGTTGTAGAAACTAAGGTCGCAGTACTGTTTTTAGATAAAGGTGTACGTTTTTTTGGGCGAGCCTCCTTCTTTTCCTTGAATATCCTAGAGAATAAAACGACACCCTACAATTCTGCGGTGTCGTTTTGATTATATTATAGTTAAATTTCAGATTAAACGTCAATCATCTATTTCCGAATAGTACAAAGGGTATAATCCGGTAAACTCACTTTTGGAGATTTAATGATGACCGAACTACCAATTTACCCGCTGACCGACGAGCACAAAATGCTACGCGATGCCGCTCGCGATTTTGCCCAAAAAGAGATCGTGCCCATCGCCGCCGAGTTCGACGAAAGCGGAGAGTTTCCACATGCTACCATTAAAAAGATGGGCGCACTGGGGTTTATGGGCATCGAGCTGCCCGAAGAATACGGCGGCGCCGGTATGGATGCACTCGCCTATGTGCTGGCACTCGAGGAGATCTGCAAAGCCGACGCCTCGCATGGTGTCATCATGTCGGTCAATAATTCGTTGTACTGTCATGGCATTTTGAAATTTGGCAGCGAAGAGCAAAAGAAAACATTTCTGACCCCAATTGCAACCGGTAAAGCCATTGGCGCTTATTCTTTGACTGAACCTCAAAGCGGCTCAGATGCTGGGACGATGCGCAGCCGTGCCGTACGCGACGGGAATTTCTACATCTTGAATGGGCGCAAATCCTGGGTCACGAGCGGACCCGTAGCAGATTACTTTGTTGTGTTCATGATGACCGATCCTGAGAAAAACCAAAAAGGTGTAAGCGCCTTTCTTGTCCCCGGCAATACCCCCGGGCTGACCCGCGGAAAAAAAGAGCCGAAGCTGGGAATCCGTGCCTCGGCAACCAGTGAGTTGATCTTCGAAGATTGCCGCATTCCGATTGAGAATCGGCTCGGAGAGGAAGGCGAAGGCTTCAAGGTCGCCATGACCGTGCTAGATGCCGGACGAATCGGAATCGCCACCCAAGCGCTTGGGATCGCAGAAGCAGCCTACGAAGCGGCAAGACAGTATGCGGGTCAGCGTGAGGCGTTTGGTCAACCGATTGGGCAATTCCAAGGAACGGGCTTCAAACTTGCGGATATGAAGACCCGCATCGAAGCATCCCGCTTGTTAATCTACAACGCCGCCATTGCCAAGGAGAAATCCAAAACCAGTAATGGAAGATACTCTCTTGAGGCGTCGATGGCAAAACTCTTCGCATCTGAAACTGCCATGTATGTTACACATCAAGCCGTGCAGATCCATGGCGGTATGGGCTATAGCAAGGAATTGCCTGTTGAGCGTTATTTCCGCGATGCCAAGATCACCGAAATCTACGAGGGTACAAGCGAGATCCAAAGGTTGGTCATTTCCAGGATCGAACTCGGTTCGAAATAGGTTATTCATGGACTTCATCCCATTTTGGTCTCTCATTCCTACCCTAGCCGCGCTCACTCTCGCACTGGTGTTATTTTTTGTCTCCCGCCGTTTTCATTGGAAGGATGCAGAAGCGGAACCTGAGAGCCTTCCAAGTGAATCTGAGGTGCAATTGCCTACAGGTGATGTGCGCACAAAGATTCTCGCCTTTCTATCCATCTATCGTTGGGAAGCTCTTTTAGTGGCGGTTGTGCTTGGCTTGATCGCCCTTTCTGGGTTATCTGCCCCCACTCAAATGATGGGAGAGATTCCAGCCTCACCTAGTTTACCGGGTCGTCCCTTCTACTTTATTCACTGGCAGAGAAATCATCTTTTCATCTTTTTCAACCAAACTGCAACTGCCAGCAATTTACTGACAGGTTTGGCGGCACTGGCACTCACGATCTTTGCTGGCATTCGCAAATCGCCTCGCAAGATCCAATCATCCCTGCTTTGGGGAACCATGGCGCTGGCTGGCAGCGCACAATGGATGGTCGCCGACCAGAAGCAACTGATGATCGGCACGGCTCTTTACTTGTTCGCAGGGGCTGGGTTTCTGGTCTGGTGTTTGTACAACCTCACAGATATCAATAAGGATATCGACGAGCCGCGTCCCATTCCGTTTGGCTGGGAAGTGATACTCGTGATCGCCATTGTTGCCCTTGCATCTTTTGGCAGATTGTTCGCGCTAGACACGGTTCCATATGGAATTGAAGGCGATGAAGCCAAATGGACTGCCGAAGTGGTTTCACTTGGTTTGCGCGGCGACCCAGATTCAAACGGGCTGTATCACCGTGACGCACTACCCATCAGCTTTTTCATGCAAACAGCGTTCCACAAATTCATGGGCCCCTCCCTGTTCGCGGCGCGTTTCGAAGTTGCTTTATTTAGCATCATCGCCACTCTTATTTTTTATTTTCTGCTGCGGCAGGTCACAGCCATGCCGCTTGCCTTGCTCGCATCCTGGCTGTTAAGTGCCTCCATCTTTGATATCAGTGCCAGCCGCCTTGCGAATGTGGAAAGCCATGTCAAATTATGGCCCATTCTGACCCTCGCTTTGTTCGCATGGGCATTAAGCAAAAGGCATTGGGCAACCTACGCCATTGCAGGGATCGCCCTTGCTCTCGGCGTCCTCACCTACGATACCGTTCTGCCCATGGGATTGGTGATGGCTATTCTTGTGATCGTCGAAGCTAGAAGGAACAGCGAAACCTTCGTCGATACGCTCCGCAACTTAATGGCGATGCTGACGCCTGCTCTACTGACTTTGCCGTTTTTGATTCCGT
>JBDKJK010000293.1:0-2988 GCA_039796675.1 Chloroflexota bacterium | reverse complement strand
GGATAACCATGATAAATTTGACTTCGTAAGGTGATTTCTCTTCTCCTCCTTTCAAAGAGAACCGCGGTCGGCGTCCGCGGTTCTCGTATTTTAACGGGGTATTGTATTCGGAAGGTATAATCTATTCATTCCATCTATGAGGTTGCTATGCCAGTACAGATCACCATTATCGGCTTGGGACAGATCGGCGGCTCGATCGGGCTGTCGCTTTCAACGCACAAAGATAAGATAGTTACGACCGGGCACGACAAAGAATACAGTGTTGAACAGCTCGCCAAAAAACTGGGCGCCGTAGATGAAACCAATCATAATCTACCGGCTTCGGTGGAAAATGCCAACCTGGTCATCCTTGCTTTGCCTATCCATGAGATTCGCGAAACCTTTCGCTACATTGCGCAGGACCTTCGTAAAGATGTCGTAGTGGTAGATACGGCTCCGGTGAAGGCGGAAGTTGTGAAATGGGCAAAGGAAATCTTACCCGAGACGGCTCACTATGTGGGAGTTGTGCCTGCCATCGGACCCAAACACCTGAGCCTGACAGAAACGGGTCTGGACTCAGCCAAAGCGGATCTTTTCAAAAAGGGCATTTTCCTCGTTTCAGCCCCTCCCGGAACCCCCGGCGAAGCCGTAAAGCTAGTGACCGACCTAGTGGAACTTCTCGGCGCGACCGCCATCATGACCGATATTGTCGAGTCAGATGGGCTGGCATCGTCCACACATATTTTGCCGCGCATCACTTCCACCGCCTTATTAAATGCGACCATTAACCAGCCCGGCTGGGCAGAAATGCGCAAGGCTGCCAGTCGTGGATATTTCGCCGCCACCTCCACCCTCTCAGGCAACTCGGCAGAAGCCCTAACCGAACTGATGACCCACAATCGTGAGAATACCATTCGCACACTGAATGCGTTGATGAATGCCCTGCTCGATTTGCGCGAAGACCTTGAAAATAAAGATGACGAGTCCCTGCGCAAACGGCTGGACTCCGCACAAAAAGGATTGAATACCTGGCTGACGGAACGCGGCAAGGGAGACTGGACTCAAATGCCCGGTGAAAACGTAGAAAAGCCATCTTTCATGGAAAGCCTATTCGGTTCAAAACTCGGCAAGATGGGCAGACCGAAAGATGGTTAATGGTGAATAGGCACAGTGAGGGATGAGTTGCTTTTGTTACATCCTCGAATGTTCAGACGGAACCTTATACACCGGCTGGACAAATGACCCCGAACGAAGGCTTGCGCAACACAACAAAGGCGTCGGCGCGCGTTACACCAAAACCCGCCGCCCGGTGAGGCTGGTGTATTTGGAGGAACAGTCGGATAAGATCACTGCCTTAAAACGCGAGAGAGCCATCAAGGCTCTCCCGCGAAAAAAGAAAATGGAATTGTTCCTGTAGGGACACCCCTCGCGGGTGTCCTTTTGGTTTATGCCAATATTTTGTGTCAAGAGGGCAACCGTAAAGGTCGCCCCTACGATTTAATCCGTAAACAACGGCAGATGCCCCAGCGAGTGGATGTGCATCCACTGCGCGCGGTCGCCCTCGGTTAAGATGGCGGCTTCGCCCGCAACCGTCGCATTGGCTTTATCGAGGATCATGCGCATGCCTTGCAGGGTCGAACCCGTGCTGATGACATCATCCACAATCAATACCTTTTTACCCTGAATCAACTCGCGGTCTTTTTCATCCAGAATCAAAACCTGCGGCTGCCCCGTAGTGATCGAAAGAGTCTCTGCCTTTAGGGCATCGCCCATATACGGCTTATAGGTCTTGCGTAAAACAACGTAGGGCTTTTTCGTCTCCACCGAAAGCGCATGCGCAATGGGAATGGACTTCGCCTCGGCAGTCACAATGATGTCATAATCTACGGCTTTTACTTTTTCAGCCAGTCCGCGTGCGCAGGCTTGCACCAACTCGGTATCTCCCAGAATGTTCAGAATGGCGATTTTTAAACCGGGCTTGATCTCAAAGAGACGCAGGTCTCGTTTAACACCGGCAATTTCAATCGAATAAGTTTTTTGGTCAGTCATGGAATGTCTCCGCTATGAAATTTTGCATCGAAAGTTTATCACGATTCGATTATGTCATTGCGAGGGCGATGCACTTTCGCCCGAAGCAATCTCATACACTAAGTGGGAGATTGCTTCGTCGCAAAGAACAAGGGCGCTCCTCGCAATGACGAAACAATTCAATTAGAAAATTTGTGCTATACTTTGCAAATGCGTGCAATCCGCTCCTCTGAAATCGGTTCCTATCTCTACTGCCGCCGCGCCTGGTGGTATCGCAAGATCGGAACCCCATCCGAAAATCAAGCAGAACTCTCCGCCGGGACCGAACTCCATCGCCGCCACGGACGGCAAGTCCTTGCCGCGGCTCTCACCCGTACCTTGGGCTGGATTCTGCTTCTGGCAGCGATTCTTACGCTGGTAGCGTACCTCGCCTTTCAAGTGCTATGACCTCTGTCGTCCTTATCCTCTTTCTGCTCGCGTTGATATTTTTCTGGCAATCGAACCGCCAACAAAAGGCTGCGGGCTTGCCCGGCGGACGTGTCATCTACACCGACACACGCGCCTGGGGCAAAGTGGAAAAACCGTTGTTTTATCCCGCCCTCGCACTGACGGGTAAACCCGACTACCTAATCGAAAAGAACGGACAATTGATACCAGTTGAGGTCAAATCGGGACGCGCGCCCGAAGCGCCATACGACTCGCACATCTTTCAGCTGGCTTCGTATTGTTTACTTGTTGAAAAGACCTACGGCAAACGCCCGCCATATGGCATCATCCATTACGAGAACCGCGATTTCGCCATCGACTACACCCGCGAACTTGAAACGACATTGATCGAATTGATCGGCGACATGCGCGAAGACGACGTCCGCGGGAATATTGACCGGTCGCATGAGCAGGCGTCCCGTTGTAAGCGATGCGGGTTCCGCGACATCTGCGAACAAAGCCTGGTGTGAGTAGGACAAAAGGTATAATCCGCAT
>JBDKJK010000292.1:0-2868 GCA_039796675.1 Chloroflexota bacterium | reverse complement strand
GGGGTAGAACCTTCTTGTGGTCTTGAAGATGGGGTTCAAGTGCAAAAGATCATTTCTGCGGTGCATGAATCACAAAAAACAGGCAAGTTGATCAAGTTATAAAAAAATCGGCGGAGAATATCCGCCGATTTTTTTTATTTCACAATTTCCCAGTGAATGTTCTGTGAGTCTTTCTTCAAATACACTTTGATGCCAGAGGCAATGCTGAGGTATTCGTAATTGACCAGATAGGCTGCGGCTTCTTCGTTTGTGTTTTCCCAAAGCGAGACGATTACATCTGGCTGAAGTTCGCCGAAGGTGTGGGCATAATCCCACTTCATGTGCCCGGGGCGCATGTTGGGAATATCTGGGATGCCCATTGGGGTACGGACGTTTTGGTGGGCAATATAGGGGTCGGCTTTGCCGAGGGTGTCGATGGCGTAACGGTCTGGTAGAAGGTAGGGAATCGTTCCTGCGCCGATCACGGCAATGGATGCGCCGGGTGTAGTGACTTGCTCCAGTGCGATGGCGATCTGTAGGTTGCGATCGTTGCCTGCCACATAATCAGGTTTGCGGGCGAGGTTCCAGCGTTCGATAGATTTCCATTCGCCGAGCAGCGCGTTGAAGGTGAGAAGCGAGAAGGTGAATAATGCAAGAAAGATTGCCCGCCAACCTGCTTCAAGAAATATCTGTTGTTTTAGGTTCAGAGAGTTTGCCGCACGCTTGAGCCACTCTACTGCTGACCAACTAAACCCCACAAAGTACAACGGCATGGCAATGACGATATAACGGTTCGCGCCGCCGTGATTCTCCCAAGCGTCACCGCCGACATAAACGGAGTAGGCGATCTGTGCCATGAGCAGGAGGGTCATCAACGTCAACTTCCAATCGCGGCGCAGGATGAAGAGACTCAGCGGCAGGAGGAAGAGCAGCCAGTTATGAAAGTAGGCAAATTGGACGAGGGCGTACATTCCGCGTAGGACGCGCAGGGTGATGTTCCAGCCTTCCACTTTGAGGTAGTAGGTGTTGGGCAGGAACTCACCATAATAGGCATATCGTGCCAGCGTCTGCCCGCCAAGGAAGAGGACGAGAAGCCCCAGCCCCCAGATTAGATGTTGTTTACGGTTTTCCTTTTGTACCCAGAACAATATGCCCAGAATGACAATGTAAGGCACTGCCATATCAAAGCGGACAAGAGTGGAGATGGCGAGTAAAACGTAAACCCAAATGTTGAAACGCCCTTCACTTTTCAAGGCAAGAAGAGCAGCCGCCGTAAGCATTAGGGTGAGCAGGCTCACTTCCATGCCGAGCAAGCCGAAGGAGTTGAGCGGCGCATAGAAAGCGGTAAAGGCTACGGCAGAGAGCATGGCGAAGAGATCGTTGCTAAAGTGTTCGACCAGCTTTTTAACGAAGAACAGGTTCAAGGTCAGGAGAGAGGCGCCGAGAATTTGAATGTAGAGTCCGGTTTGGTTGAGTCCGACTGGTAGAAAGTGAACGAGAGCCATGATGGCTGTCCAGAGTGGGTTGGTGATTCCTTCTACACGTTCGCCTGGGTTCCAGACCAATCCGTTGCCCTGAGCAAGGTTATAGGCATATCGCATCGAGATCATGGCATCGTCGAATAAGACGTAATAGGTTTTGCCTTCGAGGACGAAGCTTGTGGCGGCAATGTAGCGGTAGCAGTACAAAATATAGCCAAGGACGAGCAAGGCAAAGAGGGTATTTCGTAAAAGCTTGGAATTCATGATAGGGAGATTATATCTGGGGTTCCAAAATTCATTCGCTGAATTTTGGAGTATAATTGGCGCTTGTGTGATAATCCAAATTCTGTTTTCAGAGTTCATGTTTTCAATGGAGTAACTAACAAATGACAAAAGCTAACCTTATTTCTCCCTATGGTGGAAAGCTTGTTGACCTGGTCGCGAAGGGAGCCGAGCGCGAAGAATTGATCGCCCGCGCTGGGCACCTGCCTTCGATCAAGATCACCATGCGCAACCTGTGTGATCTCGAGTTGATCGCTACGGGCGGCTTTTCACCCCTCACCACGTTCATGGGCAAAGCCGATTACGAACGCGTACTTAAAGAAATGCGCCTTGCAGATGGCACACTCTTCCCACTGCCGATTACGCTAACGGCTGACCCGAAGGAATTGCCGACCGTGGGTGAAGAACTTGCGCTGCGTTCTGCGAATTTTGACTTGGTCGCCGTGATGACTCTTGAAGAGGTTTATCACTGGGATGCGAACACCGAAGCCGCGCTGGCGTACGGCTCGACGGATACCAAGCACCCGATGGTTTCCGAAATGGGACGCTGGGGCAAGGTTTGCATTAGCGGACCGATCAAGGTGGTGAATCTTCCTAAGTATTACGACTTTGTGACCCTGCGCCACACCCCGGCTCAGGTACGCGAAATGCTCGAAGCGATGGGTCACGACAATGTCGTTGCTTTCCAAACTCGCAATCCTTTACACCGTATCCACGAAGAACTAACCAAACGCGCCGCCGCTCAGGTGAATGGCTCGCTCATTGTTCACCCGGTGGTCGGTATGACCAAGCCCGGCGACGTGGATCACTATACCCGCGTGCGCACGTACAAGGCATTGGTCGATAATCACTACGATCAGAAGAGCACCATGCTCAGCTTGTTGCCTTTGGCAATGCGCATGGCTGGACCCAAGGAAGCCTTGCTCCATGCCATCATTCGCCGCAATCATGGCGCGAATCACTTCATCGTTGGGCGCGATCATGCCGGTCCTGGCAACGACTCAACCGGTAAGCCATTCTATGGTCCGTATGATGCGCAGGAATTGATGACCCAGTACGAATCTGAACTTGGCGTCAAGATGGTTCCGTTCGAGATGCTCGTGTATCTTCCCGACGAAGATCGCTA
>JBDKJK010000291.1:0-2648 GCA_039796675.1 Chloroflexota bacterium | reverse complement strand
GCAAAGATGAAGGTGGCAACATCAAAGAAGAGGAGTCCCGTCAGCCCGATGATGGGAAGCAATGCCCCCGCCAATAACGGTGCGACGACGCCCGGTCCCGCTTCGATCAGTGACATCATGCCGTTGGCGCGTCCATATTGTTCCTTGGGAACCATGGTGCTGATCGCGGCAGAATAGGCGGGCCACTGGAAGGCATTGCCCAAACCGTAGATGATGCTGGCGATATACATGTGCCAGAACTCGAGAATGCCAAAGTATTGGAAAACGAGAATGAGGATGGTGGCAATGCCTGCCATCAGGTCGCTGACCATCATCATCATTTTGCGGTTGTGGCGGTCCACCATCACCCCGGCAATCGGAGAAATGATAAGGAACGGAGTGATAAAGAAGACCTGCATCAACCCAAGCGCGGTGGCGCTTTCAGTTTTCTCGTACATCCAAATGGTGAGACCAAACTGACTCATGGCGCTGGCAAGTACGGAAACGATCTGTCCCAGCCAGACGATGGTAAAGCCGAACATGCCGCTGGGGAGTTTTGTATTTGTGTTTTCCATTGACTCTTTACCTGTTACGCATACGAATTACGCAATACGTAATGCGTAATAATTTCACGCCCATTACTGCATCAATTTAAAGAAACTGTAGAAATACATGGCACACTCACCTTTTGTTATTCAACGAATATCTCAACGTGCTCGCCGTCTTCTTCGTCGGTCACGTCGATGATCTTGCCGGTCACGCCCATGCGCAAGGCTTCCATCACGTTGCTCATGTCTACACCTTGTACTTCGGGTGCGAAATGCGCGCCAATCTTAAGACCGGCATCCACCAGCGCAAGTGGAATTTGCACAGAGGCTTTTGAGCGTCCGGTACGGGTATCCGTCACGCGGACTCGCAACATGCGTGCCCCGCCCGAGGAAGGTGGTCGCGGCGGTGCTGGCACACCTCTGCGCGAGTCACTCAGGGCAGAGAGGAGCTTTGCACCTTCCTCTGCGCTGATCTTGCCCTCTTCGATCAGTTTTAGGATCTTCATTCTTTCTTCTACATTTGCCATGTTCCATTTCTCCTTTCGCCATTCGGTCGAACGCCTATTTTATCCTGCCGCAATCGCAACATTATCTTCCGCCGGGGTTTCCTCCTCGGCAGGCTGAGGCTCCACATCCTTGGGAAGTTTGAACTTGATCCAGATCGGGATGACCGATAACATAAGAACTGCCGCAGTAATCGTAAACGGCGAGGTGGGTCCAAAATTTTCCCACAACTGAGCGCCGATCCACGGAGCCGGAAGCGAGACCACGCCAAGGCTGGTGCTGAGAAAACCAAACGCCAATCCGCGTTGTTCCTTTGGTACCGCTTTGCTTATAAGCGAAGAGTAGGCAGGCTGTGAAATGCCCGCACCTAGCCCCGCCATACCCCAACCAACATAATATAACCACTGTCCCGAAACCCCAAGCGGATAAATAGCCACCAGTAAGAACAACGCCGCAGACATCAGAACCATCCCCAATGCGATCCCGACCCGCTCGCCTGCCTTATCCGAAAGCCAGCCGCCGGGAATGGTGCTCAACATCATACATATCCCAAAGAAAGAGGTCACCCAGCCAATCTGTTGATACGAAAGACCGCCAACCTCTTGCATATAAACCGGGAAGAGACTCCCCGAAAATTGAAAGGAGACGTCGCGCAGACCATCGGTGATAAGCATCCAAGTCAGCAAGCCGCCCGAAAAGATCATACCAACAATCACACCCATGTTCGTCTTCAAGCTGGTAAAAGAAAGACTCTTCTTCTCGCCGTTCGCCTTTTCGGTCTTCGCTGCCTCACGCGCCATACTTAAACGCATGATCATCGCAATGAAGTAAAAAACGCCCGCCACAAAAAGCATTAGCTTAAAACCATAAGCGCCGGTCAACAGACCGCCGAGCGGAGGTCCCACCACGGCTACGATCATGAAGATCGCCTGTGAAATACCATATACCTTGCCGCGGTTCTGCTCGCTGGAATGTTCGGCAATAAAGGCATCAAAGCTGGGTCCCACCAATGAGCGCGCAATAGCCCCAATCGCCGTAGCAAGTAACAGCCACTGCCAGGTATCTGCCAGCACTAATGGAATGTACCCCAACACACCAAACACACTGCCAATGGCAATCGCACGCAAGCGTCCTAATGAATCGGAAACCCATCCGCCGAGAATTTGCAAAAAAAGTGGAACGATCATCGAAAGCGTAAAGAACAGCCCAATATCTGTAATATCCGCATCCAACTCCTTGAGATATAAGGGCAATAAACCGTCATACATGCTTCCGCCCATGTTCGCAAAGATCATTGCCGTCAGAAACAGAATCAATATGCCGCTCAATAAAGGTTGTTTTTTAATGGTTTCCATTTTTATCCTATAAAAACTTGCACTCGTTCGCCATCATCGGCATCATCCACATGCACGATCAACGGGTCTTTGATATTTTTTGTCAGTGCAATCGCATTGACCACATCATCCAAATTCGTATCCTTCAACCGGTCAATGCGATTTCCAAACGTCCGAATGAACCACGCCGCAAACCCAAGCGGCAAAGGGAACGCCAGCGAAATATGGCGCGGGCCGTCCTGATCTTTCGAACGCGAACGATCCACATTCACATACAGCCAGC
>JBDKJK010000290.1:0-2549 GCA_039796675.1 Chloroflexota bacterium | reverse complement strand
TTCCCCCAAGTTTCACGCCTCATTGATTCCAGCCGGGCTGGTTCTACCCTTCTCACCCAAAACGACTCGCCGCATGTTGAGCAAAGTCATCGCCGAAGACTCATCCGCTCTCAGGGTAGATGTCACTCAATGGCACAGCTACAAGCTCGAGTGGAGTCCGAATCGGGTCGCTTGGTATGTGGATGAGGCTCAATTGTTCGAGTCGCCAGTAAGTCCGAATCCGCCCCTGGGGTTGGTCATCTGGATCGATAATCAGTTTGCAGCCTTCACACCAGAGGGGAAGATTTCTTTCGGTGTGTTGGAAGGGAATGAAGAGTGGCTGGAAATTGAAGACTTGGTGATGAGTGAATGAAAAAAGAGGCTTCCATTGCAGAAGCCTCTTTTTTACGTATTACGAATTAGAGAGTGTTTTTTAACTATTTTTTAGTACACGGATCGCGCGGATTTCACTGAGCTTAACGGAAAGACCCTTTAAAAATCCGTTCTTTTCCGTGCAATCCGTCAAATCCGTGTACTTAAAAACACTCTCTTAGAACAAACCGGGCCAGAAATTCGGCAAGAAGCTCTTCAAGAGCGCATCGGCGATGAGCCCAAGAATGAGCAACCCGCCAAATTTGCGGTTATGCACAAAGGCAAAACCAGAGAACCACACGGGCCAGGCGGGCCAGCCTTCGGGCGCTTGGGCAGGTTTGGGTTTGTTCATCACACCGATTGCCATGAGGGCTTCTTTATAAGCAAGGAAGATGATCAGCATTACAGGGGTGAAATATCCGCTAAGCACCAGGTACAGAGTGACCAGATAGATTAACACGATGGCAACTTGATTCACGCGGCGGGCATTCGCCTCACCCACACGAACCGGGAATGTGCCCACGCCCTTTTCCTTGTCAGGGTCGTGCTTGTCGATATGCTTGGCAACGTTAATACTTCCCACACTCAAACCGAAAGGAACGCCAGCTATGAAAACATCCCAGCTCCAATTGCCTGTAAGCACAAAGTACACACCGCCGATCAAGACCGGTCCCCAAATGAGGAAGATCATAAATTCGCCAATGCCCCAATACTTAAAGGGATAGGTGTAGGCAAGCAACACCACAGCGCCAAACGCAAACAGCCCGAAGGTGGTGGTGCTAAAGCCGGTATGAAAGAGCGCGTACACGCCTGCCAAGGTGGCAAAAAAACCGCTCACCAGAAACCAGCGGATAGAGGTTTTGTTATCCCAAAATTTTTGTACGAGGGGGTGTACACCATATTCGGTGCGGAAGTAATTGTTGCGATCCACGCCGCGGTTGTAGTCTGTGTAATCATTGAGGATGTTATTGGTGCCGTGCGCAATGAAAAGCCCAAGGGTGACAATGATAAAGGTCAACCAGTCGAACTTCCCATCACGGGCAGCCAGAATTCCGGCGATCACACAGGAATACACCGTAACGAGGGTCACGGCAGAACGGGTGGCAATCAACCATTTTGAAACGACATCCAGAGCATCCCACTCCTTCTTGTCTTCTATCTTGATCAACTGCCAAGAGGCTTTACGCCACATAGCAAAATTGATATTCATAAACTCTCTCCTTGAGAATATATAAACGGCACTCGCCGTTATTTACCAGTCGAATTGCGATTATACAGCCACTTTGTGAAAAGTGGAACTTACAAAATAATATAACAATCCAAAGTCTAGTCGGTTACGAGCGGCTACATCCCCAGCCTTTTGGCTTCATCCCAAAAGGCGTCCATCTCTGCCAAGGTCATGTCAGATAAATTCCGCCCCTGTGCCTTGGCGCTTTTTTCCACATACCCAAAACGACGCTTGAACTTCAGGTTGGTTTCACGCAAAGCGGCTTCAGCGTCCACGTCGCGCCAGCGAGCCAGATTCACCAACACAAAGAACAGGTCACCCAACTCCCCTTTTAGTTGTTCGGGGTTCTCTGCAGTCTTTATCTCTTCGATCTCTTCACGAACTTTATCAAGCACATCATCGATCTGCGCCCAATCAAAACCGACCCGTGCGGCACGGTCTTGATATTCCTGCGCCTGGTTCAAAGCTGGCAACGCCGCAGGCACGCCATCCAGCATGCCTTTATCTTCTTTCTTTTTGCTTCTTTCTTGCTCTTTCAACTTCTCCCAGTTCTGCAACACACCTTCCACACCGTCCAGCTTCACATCGCCGAACACATGCGGATGTCTGCGCACAATCTTGTCGTAGATGTTTTTCATCACATCGGTCATGGTGAATTCATTATCTTGATACGCGATCTGAGCATTTAATACGATCTGCAAAAGCAGGTCACCGAACTCCTCACGCATGCCGTCAATGTCGTTTGCATCAAGCGCCGATAAAGTCTCATACGACTCTTCAAGCAAATGCTTCCGCAGAGTTTGGTGGGTCTGTTCTTTATCCCAGGGGCAGCCATCGGGCGCGCGCAAATGAGCCACGATCTCTGCAAAGGCTTCAAAGGATGTCCCTACACCGAGAGAGGGCACAAAAAGCGAAATGGGATACGAAAGTTCCGCGCCGCCAACTTCGCCCAGGCTTGTCTCGGTTACCC
>JBDKJK010000289.1:0-12710 GCA_039796675.1 Chloroflexota bacterium | reverse complement strand
TTCACTCAACACCCAATTCACCCGCATATGGGCGCAACCTTAGAGCCCAGACCGGGAGTCAAAATGAAAATCACAAAAAGATCAGAGATTAGAGATTAGCGCCATGACCTATTTTGAGTTTCTACTACGTTTTCTGGTTATCCCCATCATCATTTTTTTAACTGTCACCTGGTGGGACAATAAAAACAAGCGCCCCACGCTTGGCTTTCAAAATGGTCGCGCCGTGTGGACAGCGATTTTTTCCCACGTCCTGCTTGCGGTTACCTATACCACTCCGTGGGATAACTACCTTGTTGCAACAGGTGTATGGTATTACAACCCACAGTTGGTTACAGGCATCGTCATTGGATATGTTCCAATCGAAGAATATACCTTCTTTGTCCTTGAAACAATCTTATCGGGGTTATGGTGGTGGTTCCTTGCGCGGCGCATCCCAGAACCTGCACAGCCTTTCAAATCATCCAAAAGCGGACGTCTGATCGCATTCGGCGTTTTGCTGGTTATCTGGTTCGTGTTCACTTATTTATTCTTCTTTGGCAATGTGAAATGGACCTATCTGTCCATTATCCTCTTCTGGGCGTTGCCTGCCATCTTCCCACAATTCCTCTTCGGGGCAGATATCCTCTGGCATTACCGCAAGCTGGTTTTTACCGCCATCTTCATCCCAGGCTTGTATCTGTCATTGATGGACATTATCGCACTCACCGATACGACATGGTCCATCTCAAAAGAACAAACTCTTGGAATCCTCTTTCTCGATATTCTGCCTCTGGAAGAAGTTTTGTTCTTTTTCATCACCAATGTACTGATCGGTTTCGGATTGACGCTCATGCTTTCCACGCTGGGCAGAAAACGGTTCGACGATTGGAAATCCTATAAATTCAAAGGTCTGCCATGAACAACACACTCAAGCAATTTGAAAAACAGCAATTCTTGAACATCGAGACATTCCGCAAAAGCGGACAGGGTGTAAGGACCCCGGTCTGGTTTGCTCAAAACGGAGACACACTGCATATATGGACCAGCACCACCTCTGGCAAGGTTAAGCGGATACGTAATAACAATAGCGTACGCATCGCCCCATCGACTGCTTCAGGAGAGGCGCTGGGAGAGTGGGTCAACGCCCATGCAACAGCCCATGACTCTGAAAGTAAAGTGAAAGAGACAGAAGCACTTTTCAAGAAAAAATATGGGGTTGTTTTTGTAATCTTAAGCAATTTAAATAAATGGCGCGGCGGAAAGTACGCCTCAATTGAAGTTGTTACAAGTTAAACATAATAATTACCCCGAAATTAATTTGGACGCAGAAAAACGCTGATTCACGCTGACAAAAGCAAAAGATCAGCGTTTTTCTGCGTGAATCAGCGTCCCTTTTGTTTGTGAAAATGAAATCATCGCAAAATCTTAAATTTGGGATGATTCACGATTATTCATTTACCAAATCGTGAATCCACTTTCTTGAATACACACGCCAGCCGCTGACGAAGGCTTTGGCAAGTTCTTCCAATGCAACCATGAGATAGACATAATAAACGGGCAGATTTAAAACAAATGCACCAATATAGGCAGCTGGGACTCCAATGAGCCAAATGGAACAGACCTCCATTAAGAGGGCAAAGCGTGTATCGCCGCCTGCACGCAGAGCGCCAATAAACGTGGAGAAGTTGAACATACGGATCCACAGGACACATCCCATCATCAACATCAACATGCGGACGTTATGCTCACCGCTGGGAGACAAGTCATATAAGCTCACCACTACATCACGCAGCAGGATGACAGTCAACCCAACTGCCCATGCAAAGATCATGCTCAGGATCACCACCCGGCGAACGGTCTCAAACGCTTCCTCTTTTTTGCCCGCCCCGATCCGATTCCCCACCATAACGGCGCAGGCATTTCCAAGCCCCATGAACACAACAAAGGCAAGCTCCTCGATGGTGGCATTGACGTTAATAGCGGCGATTGAGTCTGTGCCAATACGGGCATAGATGGCGTTGTAGGTAGTGATGCCCAGCGACCAGAACATTTCATTGGCGAGCGCAGGTAGAGTAGTCGTCAATACACGACTGAAGAAAGGCAGGTCAAAGGAAAAAAAGGTCAACGGGTTGGCGGCAAGTGGAGTCTTCTGAGTGTAGACAAGGATGAGGATCAGAATCAGTTCCAAGGTCCAGCCTGCTGCGGTGCCGATGGCGGCACCTTCCACTCCAAGAGCGGGGAATCCACCGAAACCAAAAATCAACATATATCCAAGAATGGTTTTGAACAACAAAGCAGCGACCGTGGCAATGACGGTCAGTTTGACGAGATGAATACTACGCAGTGTTGCAACGTAGGAAGTGGCAATGGCAACCGGGATATAGGAGATGCCAACGATTCGCAAGTATGAAGCGCCGATCTCGATCACTTCTTTATCATTCGTGTAAAAACCTAGTACAGCGTGCGGCACCAGAGTTACAGCCAATGTGAACAACAAAGCAATAGCAGAGGTGATAAGAATACTCATGCCTAATACTTTGCGAATGGGCTCGATCTCTTGTTTGCCCCAAAATTGGGCAGTAAAAATTGCCATGCCACTGGTGAGACCAAAAAGCAAAAGAATAAAAACAAAGAACACTTGATTGGATAACCCCAATGCAGCAATGGAGGCTTCGCCCAACTGACCGACCATGATGACGTCGATCATGTTTAGAGAGGCATTGATCAACTGTTGGAAGGAGATCGGCAATGCGATGGTGAGCATTTCGCGCAGGAAGGCGCGATCTTTAAGGAATGAAAGGGACATGGTAGTTTTTTATTTCCAAATGAAATATTGAATCCAGAGCATACCAAGAATAAGGGAAATGACCGTGATAATAAAACCGGTCTTTGTATATTCCCAAAAAGTAAGTTTGATATTGCGTTTGGCAGCAACTTCTGCGACGATGAGATTCGCCACCGACCCCAATAAGGTGAGATTCCCTGCCAGTGTAGATGAAGCAGCAAGGGTGAGCCAGCCTGCGGTTGGGTTGGGAAGCGCGAGAATGGCGGGACGCATCAAGAGGACGGCTGGAACATTCGAAACAAGATTTGATAAAACAACCGCAATAGCAGACAAAGCAACGGCGCCTTGGTTAATAAAAGGCTGAAGGGCTGAGAAAATTCCATCGGTGAGATGATTCAGTTCTATGACACCCGTAAGAATAAAAAGCGCTGCAAAAAAGACCAACAGATTCCAATCTACTTGATTCATTACTTTTTCAGGGTGAACCCGGCGTGTAAAAAGCAAAACACAACCAGCAATGAAAGCTGCTTCAGCAATGGGCACGCCCAGAACAAAGACAATCAATAGCCCAACTGTGACAAAGAGGGTTTTATATAAAAGCGGACGAAATAAACGCGGTTCAGGTACTTCGATATGACCAAAATTTTTCGAAGAAAATTCAGCACGGTAAAAAATCACCAAAACCACCCAAATGCCTCCCATTCCTAACAAGGCAATTGGAGTTAATGCTTTTGCAAAATCGAGGTATGAAATTCCTGAAGCAATGCCGATGATCATGTTCTGCGGGTTGCCCGTAAGCGTGGCAACAGAGCCGATGTTTGCAGCAGTGGCAAGTGCAATGAGATACGGAATCGGGTTACGTTTGGCGGCATCAGTAATATCCAAAATCAAAGGGGTGAGCATGAGGCAAATAGTGTCATTCAAAAAAAGCGCACTGAGAATGCCTACAAGTAGAATTTCGAAGGCGAGCAAAGTTCGCGGAGAATTTGTCCATTTAAGGATGAGGCTGCCAGCCAGACGGAAGAAACCTGCCAATTGCAGATTCGCGTTAATGATCATCATGCCAAAAAGTAAAACAAGGGTGTTGATCTCCAGCAGTTGACCGATCTGATCAAATGCCAGGAGCCGCAAACTAAGCAGTAGACCGACCCCGATCAATGCAATCGTAGTGCGGTTTACCCGTAAAACGGGGAATCCGCCAATGGCGATGCCAATATATGTAATAACAACAATGAAGGTTGTGAGCCAAAAAGACATAGTCAGTAAGTAAAGAAGAAAAAAGGTCGCTGTCAATTTACATCAGCGACCAGTCAATCAATATTTGATCTCTAATCTTCCGGTGCAGTACGGACGATATAGAGCGGTCTGCCTTTGGCTTCATCGTAAAGGCGACCAACATATTCACCTAGAATACCTAGTGAAATTAATTGCACGCCGCCCAAAAACAACACTGCGATCAAGGTAGTAGCTTGCCCAAAGAAGGCGCCACTCCCGGCAATGCGCATGACGACCACGACCGGAATGGCAAGGATGGCAACGCCCGCAGAGAAGAATCCAAAAAAGGTTGCCACTTGCAGAGGAAAATAAGAAAAGCTGGTAATGGCATTGACTGCCAATTGCAGCATTTTTCTAAATGGATATTTTGTCACACCGGCAACGCGAGCAGCACGTTTATAAGTGACGCCGATCTGCTTGAACCCAACCCAGGCAGACATGCCGCGTGGAAAGCGATGACGTTCCTTCATCTGTTTCAGAACATCCACCACCTTACGGTCCATCAAACGGAAGTCTCCCGTATCCACCGGAATTTTCACATCCGTGATGCGATAGATGAGACGATAGAAAAGGGAAGCCGTCCATAACTTGAACCAGGATTCGCCTTCACGTTCTCCACGAACGGCATAGACAACCTCATAGCCTTCCTTCCATTTTTTTGCTAGTTCAAGGATGACCTCAGGCGGATCTTGCAGGTCCGCATCGATAATGACAATGGCATCGCCGCGGGCATAGTCCCACCCGGCGGTGATGGCAACCTGATGACCAAAATTGCGAGCAAAAATGACCGGGCGAATGGTCTTGTCTTTTTCTGCTAGTTCACGAATTTTTTCTGTAGACCCATCCGTAGAGCCATCATCAACAAGGATAAACTCCCAGGATTCCCCAGTGGAATCCATAACCTCTTTTACGCGTCGGTAAAGCTCAGGCAGATTGTCGATCTCGTTGTAGATCGGTGCGATGATCGAGTACGTAATTTTCATGAGTTATTTTTTCGTTTATCCTTTGCAGGGAGTTTAATATCATGTTTTCGTATTTTTTCTGGAGGAGCCTTAAATTGTTCTTCATCATCACCAAACGGAGGCAACCCCAAAATACGGCGGCGGAGATATTCCATAATAACGGCAACCGAAGCCAACACCGGCACGATCAGCAATGCACCGAGAATGCCCCACAAAATAGTGGCGGTCAAAATGGCGATGAAGATCAACGCCTCATTCATATGCAAACTGCGCCCCATAATGATCGGGCGCACAAAAAAGTTCTTGGCATTGATCAAAATGACATACAACACCAGCGCGATCAACCCAACCAACAGATTGTTCATGGTTGGGTCTGGTGAAATGCGAATCCATGAAGAGCCTTCTAGCAAGGCAACGCCAACAGCAAGAGCCGCCGCCACGGTCGGACCTACATCTGGAACCAACGTAAACAAACCCGCGATCACACCCAATACCAATGCGCCAGGAATTCCGATCGCCGTCCATGCAATGGTAAAGACAATGCCCACCACCACCATCAAGACGATCTGTCCGCGCAGATACGCCATCCACACATTGCGCAAGCGGGCATACAACTCACTCATATCAGGCTGATAAGGCTCAGGCGCCAAATGGATCAACCAACTGCGCATGCGTGGCCACTCAGACATGAAAAGGTGCACACTGACAAGAATGATCAAAATCCACAGCACATTGATGGACGTAGCTTCAAGCAGTTCAAGCGCCTCTTCTGGCAGAGGCGATAACATGTTTTCTTGAAAATGAGCCATACTTTCGCCAACCTGCTCCAAATGCAAAACAAACCCACCCACTTGGATCGGTTTGGAAAGAAAGCCGCTTAATTCTTCAGATAGCTCAAGAATATCTTGCGCCACCAATTGAATTTCGTCGAAGAAGATCGGCGTTAGCACGGCAGGAATACCTACCAATACGATCAACGCCGAAAAATACACCACATTCACAGCCACCATACGAGACATGCGCGTACGTTCCATCAGGAAGACGACCGCCGGGCTGATCAAATAAGCCGTAAACGCGGCAATAATGAACATCGTCACTGCCTCACGGGCATAAATCAAGAAAGCAACAACACTGATAAAAAGTATGATCCCGATTGTGTAGCGAAAGGGAAGGCTCCATGAATCTAATTTTGGTTTCATAATATTTTTTTCACCGCATCTAATGTTGGTTCGATCACAGGCGCCGATGGAACTGCCCGCAAAGCAGCTCGGACATCCTTCAATCCACTACCTGTGTTCATGACAAGGACAGGATCATCGCTTCCGACCACGCCCAGGCTGGTTGCTTTTACCAGTCCGGCATAGGCAGTCGCCCCAGCCGGTTCGGCAAAGACTCCCTGCATGCCGAGTTCTGCAATGGCATGGATAATCTCGTCATCCGATACTGTAATATACGTGCCATTTGTGTGCATGGCTGCCCGCACCGCCCGCACACCATCGCGTGGCAAATCTACAGAAATGCTGTCTGCAATGGTGGTTGCAGATACAGGGATAATCGTCTCTGTTTGGGCATGAAAGGCATTTGCGATAGCAGCCGAACCCTCTGCTTGCACACCGATGATACGCGGCAGATTGGGAATCCAGCCGAGTTCATACAAGTCTTTAAACCCTTTGTGAATGCCAGAAATGATATTGCCATCACCCACCGAGACAAAAATGGTCAAAGGCGGGTGATCTTCCAAAGCACTATCTTTTTTATGCCATTCTCTGTGTGCTTCGATCCACCATTCCCAAATTTCAAAGGCAGCTGTCTTTTTGCCTTCAAGCGTGAAGGGATTGTAGCCTGTGTTGCGGCAATACCAGCCAAATTCATTTGAGGCTTTCACCGTCAGGTCAAAGGCGTCATCATAACTTCCATCCACCAAGATCACTTTTGCGCCAAAGACGAGCAACTGCGCCACCTTCGCCTGCGGAGCAGACTTGGGCGCAAAGATAATGGCTTTTTGCCCAACCGCCGCCGCCATGCCTGCCAAGGCTGCACCTGCATTCCCTGTTGAGGCGGTTACCACCACTTCAGATTTAATTTCTTTCGCACGTGTGACCACAACCGCACTCGCCCTATCTTTGAAAGAAGCAGTGGGGTTGCGCGATTCGTCTTTTAGCCAGAGATGTTTCAGGTGTAGTTTTTCGGCTAATCGCGGCAGGGCAAAGACCGGGGTCCAGCCGGAGGCGTGTAAAGGCGTAGAGTCGCCTGCGGGTTCGTTCACCGGCAACAGCGGCAGGTATCTCCATAAAGAAGTTTCGGTACGTGAGGTAATATCTTCGGGCTGAAATTTCTTGCGAATGGAATCGTAATCAAGGACAACATCTACATTGCCGCCGTCTTTTGGGCAGGTATAGGTAACCTGACCTGGCAGATATTCTGCCCCGCAGATCGAACATTTATAGCCAGTGAAATTTTTCATGACCCCATAATTTTATCAGACCTCCAAGGTATAAGAACCTGGAGGTCTGAATGTTAATCTCGTTCAAACGGAACACCCAACGCCGCCGGAGGAGATGCCCGCATGGCACGTAGAACTCTCGCTGTAAATTTGCGTGCTGTCTCTGGCATGGCAGCGAGGGTTCTCTCAACCCATTCGGCATTGCCAATGTTGACGAGGAGCAACGTGAGTATCATAAGCGGAAAAGGTGCAACTTGCAAAACTTGAGAAGGAACCGCTGTAAAGACGGCTTGCAAAACCAAGCCAAGCCATTGCAGGAAAGCGAAGAGGTATGCGCCGAATGCAGCCCGAGAAGGATTCCAACCGCCAAAGATGGTGATGGACAGGGCGATCCACCCGATTCCATCTAAGCCGGAAATGGTTCCCATCCATCCGGCGCGGACACCTAGCGAGTAGGCGGGTCCGGCCAACCCGATCAATGCGCCACCGATGACGGTATACACATAGCGCATCACATTGACGTTCGCGCCGCGGATGTATGCCGCTGCAGGTTTTTCACCGATGCCTTGCAACATCAAACCGGGGCGGGTTCGATAGATCCATAGCCAAGCAATGAAGATCGCCAGAAAACTAATGTAGGTAATTACTTCCTGCCGAAAGAATAGCGGACCTAAAATTGGCAGGTCACTCAATACAGGAATGGGAGCCGCCTGCAAGCGAGGACCCGGCACCCCCATGAATGGGTTGCCAAGAAAATATGCCAGGTCGCGGCAGGTGAGCGCCAGCACAAAGCCAATCGCCACTTGCGATTGTTTCAAGGTGATGCTTGCAAATGCCACAATCAAGGCGACGAGTGCGCCGATTAGCATTCCGGCGAGGAAGCCAAGAAGGAGGCTATCTGTGGAATACGCAACGGCGAATCCGCTCATGGCGGTCAGAAGGATGGTGCCATTCATTGATAAGTTGATGACACCCGCACGTTCTGAGAGCGTCTCCCCCATCACGGCAAAAACAATCGGCGCTGCCGCTGCCAGCACGCCCGCCAAACCAACGAGAAGGGTTTCTTGATTCATAAACGCCTCATGCCTTCTTAACGAATTTTTGACGAACGCCCTCGGTCAACAGAACGAACAATACCAAAACGCCCTGTAACACACCGGATAAAGATGAGTCTAGTTTCAACACAATTGGCAACTGAATGCTGCCAATGTTAAGAGCCGCAAAGAACAATGCCACCGGAACTGCCCAGATCGCCTGATAATTGATCAGCATTGCCACCATCAAACCAAGATAGCCATATCCGCTGGAGATGGAGGGAATTAGGCGGTAATATACGGCTGTCACTTGCAGGGCTCCGGCAATACCTGCCAAAGCACCACAGATAAGGAAGGAATAGAGCGAGTATTGCCAGGTGGGGATGCCCAGCAAATAAGCGGCGCGGATATTTTTCCCAACGGCTTTGATCTTCAATCCAAAATAGGTGCCCTGCAAAATAAAATATACGATCACAATTGCAACGAGGGCAATGGCCAACGCGTACGGGCTGATGCGCAAATCTGGGAGTTGCGGCAGCGAAAAGGCTTCAGGGAAGGGTTCCGTTCCACTCATGGATGCAACCCCTTCACGCTTCCATGGACCGAAGATGAGGTACAAGGTTAACGCCGTAGAGACGAAGTTTAAGCCCAAGCCGCCGAAAATCTCATTCACACCGCCGAAGGTTTTCAACATGCCAGCAAAAGATGCCCAAATAGCACCTGTGACCATGCCGCCTAAAATAGCCAATGTGATGATAATCGCCGGGGAAATGGTGCTATCTACAAATTGGCGTAAAACCCAAACCGTACCGATCGCACCTAAGACAATTTGACCTTCCACACCAATATTCCATAACCCGGCGGAGAAGGTAATCAGCAAACCTGCCGTAACCAATAGCAATGGAACGAAAGAGACCAAAACCTCAGCAAATTTACGGGTTGAACCGACAGACCCTTTCAGCATATTCGTGAAAGCATCCAGAGGAGATGCGCCAACAGCAACAAGGATCAAAGAAACGAACCCCAATGCCAGCACAAAAGCGATCAATTGAAAAACAAAGCCGCTCATTCGAGATTTAAGCATGAGAGCCTCCTTCAGCGGGCCAGCCTTTACCGCCAATTAACTGCCCTAATTGCTCCACACTCGTCGTCGCCGCATCAATTGGCGCAGAAACCTTGCCACTGAAAAAGACTAAAAGATGATCACTATATTGCAAGACTTCCTCCAGATCAGAAGAGATGAAGATGATCGCAGCACCATCCTGCTTGCAACGGTCTTTGAGCTTGCTCCAAATATAGATCACCGACTCAATATCCAAGCCGCGTGTGGGATGTTCAAGCAAAATGAGCGAGAGTGGCGTTTGAAGCAATGCCAACTCTGCCCGTTGTTGGTTGCCGCCCGAAAGCGACTCAACCGTACTTGTCGGTGTACCACGGATGTTAAAAGATTTAATGCGATCTTCCGCTAATTTTTGTCCATAGGCTCTATCAATAAAGACACCCTTTGGCTCTTCTGCCAAGACGAAGTGGTCGGTCAGGCTTAAGCCGGGCACCAAGCCTTCTTCCAATCTTGCAGCGGGAAGGAAGTTAACGCCTTCGTGCTTAAACCTATGATAGGGTTTACCGGTCAGGTCTTTTCCCTTGAGAAGAACATTTCCAGCTACAGGACGCGCCAAGCCTGAGCAGGCTCGCATGAACATACCTTGCCCAGACCCTTCCAACCCGGCAAGCCCGATCACCTCACCTGCTCGAATATCTACATTGACATTGTCAATGCGAACACGGGCATCTTCCAACGAAACATCTTTCAAGGAAAGAATGACTTCACCTGTTTTTGCAGGCTGACGATCTCCCAATGTGATTTCTTTGCCAAACATGGTTGAAACAAATTTCTTCGTTTCATATGGAGGTGTAAATTCGCCAACCAGTTCGCCTGCCCGCAACACTGCCACCCGATCGCACAGACTTTCAACATCTTCTAATTTATGTGAAACAAAGATGGTGGTAATGGCTTGTTCTGGGAAGGTTCGCAAGGTATCGAACAGTTTTGTCTTTTGCGCAGCGCTGATGCCGGTTGTCGGCTCGTCTAAAATGAACACGCGTGCGCCAAGGAATAACAAACGCATGATCTCTAACTGTTGGCGTTCACCAACAGTTAGAGAATCTACGTAATTTTCAGGATCAAAATTAAAACCATATTCTTTTGCCAGCAGGTTAAAATCTTGCATGGTTTCTTTGCGATTCGGGAAAAGCCTTCCCGGCATGCCAAGCAAAAAGTTATCAAGCAATTTCATGGGAGGAAAATCGAGCGGGTCCTGATGCAGCATCCCCACGCCAAAACGGATCGCATCTGCTGGCGATTGCATGACTGCTGATTTTCCTTCTAAAACGATCTCACCACCCGCGTCGGCTTGAATGAAACCAGATAGGATCTTCATCAGGGTGCTTTTCCCTGCGCCATTCTCCCCCAAAATTCCCTGTATCGAGCCAGAAGGGATGGTAAGGTTTATGCCTTTATTAGCATAGGTCTTGCCAAAGTGCTTGTGAATGTTCTTGAGTTCAACTTTCATGGGCGGTCAGGGTCCTCCATGATCAATATAATTGTAGAGGCGAGATATGCCACTTCGTGGCACAAGATCTCGCCCCTACACTGTTGGGAAATCTTTACTCGGAAGCGCTCAAGCCTTCCATGCCTTCGAGCAGTTGCGGCAGGTACCAGACCTGCTGGTCAGAGGCAACTTCACCGTCGGCGAGATAGGCGGAGCCGTCTTGCAAATTGATGGGACCCGTCCACAGGTTGAGTCCACCGGCGAGTTCGGCGATGAATTCATCCAAAATGGCGGCATCTTCAGCGGCAAGTGCGGGACCTTTCTCGAAACCAATGGTGGAGGTATCGAGATCGTTGATATTCGCCCAATCGGGTCCAGCCCAAACGAACTGAGAAGCCCAAGAGCCATCCTGCGCGGAACCAATCGCCTTCACGTATTCAGGACCCCAGTTGAAGTACGGAACGCCCAAGCAGACTTCGGGGGCGGCAGTACAAGCGGCAACATAGTCGTATGCAACGCCAGAAACAGCCTTTCCTTCAGCCTTAAGCTTGGCAGCTTCACCAAGGTTGACGGGGTTATCGATACCGGAAATGACAACGTCATAATCGGTGGTGTAGAAATCGTTGGAAACCTGAACGGGGTCGAGGGTTACACCGGGGATGTTGAACCAGAAGCCGATCCAGGTCACCTTGAATTCAAGGGCAGCAGGGTCACCACCAGCCTTCTCATGGCAATACTTCGCGCCAAGGTAGGCAGAAGCAGCCAAGCGACGGGTTTCGTCGTTGATCAACGGTCCAAGATAACCAATCTTACCGGTTTCAGAAGCCAGAGCGGCGGCGCAACCGCCCATCATCTTGCCATATTCCATACGACCCATGATGTTCATGAGGTTAGGAATTTCTTCATAGGCTTTGCCATCAGACCAAACCTGATCACCCGAAGCCATGATAACCTTCACATCAGGGTTCGCCTTCGCAAAGGTGGTAGAAGCATCCTTCATATCATCTGAGTTAAAGATGATGAGCTTAGCGCCCTGCGCAACCAGTTCTTCAGCAAGCTGGTCGGGGGTGGTGCCGGGGCGGTCGGCGGGGTTGACCTTGTCTAAATACAGCATGGTCGCGCCGAGTTTTTCTTCCACATACTTACCAGCTTCATAGTGTGCCTGGCTCCAGCCATTATCGTTGTACGGACCAACGAGGAGCATACCGAACACAAATGGTTCACTAGAAGCAGGCGCTTCAGTGGCGGCTTCTTCGGTTGCCGCAACTTCTTCCGTTGCAGCAGCTTCTTCGGTTGCGGCAGGTTGAGAGCCACAAGCCGCAAGAACAAACATCAAGACCATCGCCAAAGCGGCGAGGCGGGTAAAAATAGTACGCATATTTCTTCTCCTTTGAATATAGTTTCTTGACAAGACTGACAGGTTCAAAATGGCGTTGAACCTCCTTTCGGTTGTCTAAACAATTCTACCAAAACAATCCAATTCGTGAAGAAAATAACGAAACTACTAAGGCTGGCACTCAAACTCACGATACGCGTTACCCACCGCAGAAACCTGCTCTGGCACACGTTCCGTTTCGCGCTCTATTCTTTCCCACAACATACATAACATGGGTCCTACAAAACTTTTTGAGACTTTATATGAATCCTTTGAGTATTCTACCGCTTTTTCCCAATCGCCCACAT
>JBDKJK010000288.1:0-2596 GCA_039796675.1 Chloroflexota bacterium | reverse complement strand
GTTTTGACGATTGTATTAAATCTTATTTCTAGCTTTTTGAAAAAGTAAATTGAAAACCTCCGACTTCGACTACCACCTCCCTGAAACCTCCATCGCGCAGACTCCTGCGGAGCCGCGCGATTCTTCGCGCCTATTGGTCTTGCATCGTGAGACAGATGAGATCGAACATAAGATTTTTCGTGATGTGCGCGCTTACTTGAAAGCGGGCGATTTGCTCGTCTTGAATCAGACACGTGTGATTCCCGCTCGCATTTTTGCCCATAAAGAAACTGGCGGCAAAGTGGAATTACTCCTCTTGCGCCGCCGTGATGAATTGACTTGGGAATCTTTGGTGGGCGGTAAAGGATTGCGCGTAGGCAAGATCGTGCAAGTAGAGAATGGACCCAAGGCGGAGATCCTTGAAATCCTTGAAGGTTCTGAACGACTTATTAAATTTTCGGAACCCATTGAGCCATATTTTTCACAGGTGGGGAATGTTCCACTACCGCCATACATTCATGAAAAATTGAGTGACCCTGAACGTTATCAAACCGTATTTGCCAAAGAACCGGGTTCGGCGGCAGCTCCCACGGCAGGGTTGCATTTCACGCCACAATTATTGGATGAGATCAAGGCAGTGGGCGTGAAGGTGGCGTATGTCACTTTGCACGTCGGCTTGGATACTTTTGCCCCCGTGAATGAGGACGACCCGGAAGAACATAAGATTCATTCTGAATGGTGTGAATTGCCTCAACAAACGGCTGACCTTATCAACGAAACCAAACGTAATGGCGGGCGAGTGGTGGCAGTAGGGACGACGAGTGTCCGCACACTTGAATCGGCTGGTAATTACGCATCACGTATCACGCATCACGGAAGCGAACTTGATTCATTTACCGGTGCGACGTCACTCTTCATCCTCCCCGGCTACCAATTTAAAGTAGTGGACGTGATGATCACCAACTTCCATTTGCCCAAGTCCACTTTGTTGATGCTGGTCAGTGCCTTTGCGGGGCGCGAAAAAACTCTTGAGACGTACAACCTAGCTATTCAAGCAGGCTATCGCTTTTATTCCTTTGGGGATGCAATGTTAATCGTTTGAACGTTGGCAAGTTAAAACGTTCGAACGTTCAAACCTGTAAACGTGCTACGATTGGACTATGTCATCACAACTTGAAAAACTAAACAAAGAAATCATCGCCTGCCGCAAATGTCCGCGCTTGGTGGAGTGGCGCGAGGAGATGGCGCGCGTCAAGCGCAAGGCATATAAGGATGAAGAATATTGGGGGAAGCCCGTGCCTGGCTTTGGTGACCCGCAGGCACGTGTGCTCGTGGTGGGGCTGGCTCCCGGCGCGCATGGCTCAAACCGTACGGGACGTCAATTCACAGGCGATGCCTCGGGTGGATTTTTGTACCCGGCGTTGCACAAGGCTGGGTTTGCGAACCAAGCCAAGTCTGAGTCACGAGGCGATGGGCTCACCCTCCACGATATGTATATCACGGCATCTGGTCGTTGTGCTCCGCCTGATAATAAGCCCAGTCCCGATGAGTTGAATAATTGCCAGCCTTTTCTCGAAAGAGAATTAGAGATTATTAATCCAAAGGTGATCGTTTGCCTTGGGCGTATTGCTTTTGAACGGATTTTGAAAATTTATGATGCGCGCAAACTGGTAAAACAATTTGGGCACGGGGCGTCTTATCAACTGGCAAATGGGATATGGCTCTTGTGTTCGTATCATCCCAGCCAGCAAAATACATCTACAAAAAAGCTGACCCCAACCATGTTCGATGAAATTTGGGAGAAGGCAAAAGAACTGGCAGATTGGAAATCAAAATGAAAAAAATAAATTGGAAGTTTATAGCGGCAGTAGTGACTGCCGCTCTCGTTGTGACTGTGGCAGGTTTTGTGGTCTGGGCGAGCGATGCTTCACCTGCGGATGCTGCAGCATTGTCAGCATTGAACTCAGATGCGCAAGTGACGGTTAGAGAAGAAAATGGGTTTATCGTTTTTTACCCTGCAGAGAAGGCAAGACCCGAAACCGGTTTTATTTTTTACCCCGGCGGCAAAGTGGATTATCGCGCGTATGCGCCTGCCTTGAAATTGATCGCCGCGCAGGATGTTTTTGTCGCCGTGGTGCCGGTGCGCTTGAACCTGGCTTTTTTTGACATCAATGCCGCAGCGGATGTCGAGGCAGCGTACCCTGAAATAAAGAATTGGTTCGTAGGCGGGCATTCTCTTGGCGGTGTGGCGGCTTCTATTTATGCGGCGGAACATTCTGAAATAAAAGGCGTGGTCTTTTGGGCTTCGTACCCTGCGGATGATGCGTTGAAGGTCAAGAACATAAAAGCCATTTCGATTGTGGGTTCGAACGATGGACTTGCTACAAGTGACTCTATTGATGCTTCACGTGAGTTATTGCCAGCGGATACACAGTTCGTTACGATTGAAGGTGGCAATCACGCCCAGTTCGGTTCCTACGGACCTCAGAATGGGGATAACCCTGCCAGCATCTCTGCCGAGGAGCAGTGGACGCAAACTGCCGCGTTGACTGTTGAGTTTTTATTTGCCAACGTTCCTTAATTTATAAGTTGAACCATGCGTAAGAACTGGAAGAAA
>JBDKJK010000287.1:0-12901 GCA_039796675.1 Chloroflexota bacterium | reverse complement strand
GCCGGGGAATCTTTCTGGAAAGCAGGCGAACCATCAATTTTGGTGTTGTTGGAAGGAGCAAGGTCTGCTGAACCACCAATGAGTTCAGGAAGTTTTGCTGCCAGTGCGTTAATGACCTTGCCAGAAGCAGCTCGAGTCGCCATGCCCTTCGGGTCGGCAGGGAATGTCGGTAACGCAGATTCCCAACCTTCGGGCAATTTATTCATCAATACGCGGCGGGTGAATTCTGCACCCAAATCCGGAAAGAGACGGACATACGCTTCACGACGCATCTTCCAATCGGCTTCGAGTTCACGTCCACGGTCAACAGCTTTGCGATAAAACTCAAGCACATCATCTGGGATCAAGAAACGCGGTTCCTTGGGCCAGCCAAGGTTATCTTTCGCAGCATTGAGCTCTTCATCACCGAGAGGTTCACCGTGTGCCTTTTGGGTGCCTTGGCGATTCGGGGCGCCGAAACCAATGACGGTACGGCACAAAATCAACGACGGGCGTGGGTCTGCTTTGGCGGCTTTGATAGCAGAATCAATGGCTTCGACATCATTGCCATCGTCCACGCGCTGAATGTGCCAGCCATAGGCTTCGAAACGTTTGGCGCGGTCTTCAGTGAAAGCGAGGTCAGTTGAGCCGTCGATGGAAATTTTATTGTCATCATATAAATAGATGAGTTTGCCAAGTGAGAGATGCCCCGCCAATGAAGCCGCTTCAGAAGCAACGCCTTCCATCAAGTCACCATCTGTGACAATGGCGTAGATGTAAGAGTCGAGCAACTCATGCCCAGGTTTGTTGAAGATAGCTTCCAAGTGCGCACCGGCAATTGCCATGCCCACACCGGTTGAAAGCCCGGCACCGAGCGGGCCTGTGGTCACTTCCACGCCGGGGGTATGTCCATATTCGGGGTGACCGGGGGTTTTGCTGCCCCACTGGCGGAAACTCTGCAATTCTTCCAGAGATAGGTCGTACCCGGTCAGATGCAAGAGAGAGTACAGAAGCATTGAACCATGCCCACCCGAAAGGATGAAGCGGTCACGTCCCATCCACTTGGGGTTGCGCGGACTGTGTCGCAGGTGACGAGTCCAAACAGTGAACGCCATCGCAGCAGCACCCATCGGCAGACCGGGATGCCCTGAGTTTGCTTTTTGCACACCATCGGCAGAAAGAAATCGAAGAGTATTGATTGCTTTGTTTTGAAGTTCGGGGTTTGTCATGGGCGGTATTTTACCATTCGGTTAGTATTTTTCTTTCAAATTTTTTTCAGGCAATACGATCACGCCCTCTTTTCGGTCTCCAACAGCAGAGATGTCATTTGGACGATGAACCGCGTACCAGGCAGTATAAGCAGCCACCAGTGCATCTAGTTGTTCGGGCTGATAGAGCATATCGAGAGGCCAGGTCCCTTTGAGCATTTTATGGCGTGTGATCTCTTCAAAAAAATCCATCGGGTCTTTGATGCGTACTCCGGCTTCATAGAGCAACAGCTGGCGCTGAATCTTGCCTTCCAAAGACGTCTTTGATTGAGGTATAACACCTGCCATAACACAAAAAGCGGCGTGCGGTTGTGTTTCTAATGACTGAAATGGCGATTGTTCTGCCGGGTATTTTTTGAAACCTATCTTTTCCAGCTTACGATATAAAGCAAAGCCAGCCTGCACCCAGGCGGGGCAGGCTCTTAGCGTTGCGGGTGTGCCAGAAATGGGAATGCCGCGTTCGCGCAGCTCCAGCTCGGCGAGCCGAAAACCCAACGCACGCGTTTTCAACGTTTTGAACAATTCTTTTTTCTTATCACGAACGAATCCGCGATTTAAGCCCGATGGCGCGTTAACGGCTACAATGGCAGAAGAATGCCCACCAATAAAAGTCATCACATCGTCCAATTCACCTTCTGAAAGAGCGATGAGGTTTAGCCCCCTATCCAACGCCGCATAGGTAAAAGAGGTATGCGCAGAGGTGGGGTCAATACCAATGAAAACAGAGTCTGTAATAAACATAGTAAGATTGATGTCTGAGAGAACGACGAACCAAAAGAAACAAATCCTATTTTACTTCCAAATCCACATGAACCAAACCCAACGAATCATTCTCTATACCCTTATCCTCATTGCGGGCGCATCTTGGATCGTCCTCTCCACACAAAACGGCGAAGCCAGTTCAACTGGTCCCGCGCCACAAACAGGCTTCCTTGCGCCCGATTTCACACTTCAAACCGCCAAAGGTGAAACCTATACTCTGTCCGAACTTAAAGGGCAGGCGGTTCTCGTCAATGTATGGGCTACCTGGTGCCCACCCTGCGAAGCCGAAATGCCAGCCATCGAAAAAATGTATAACGAATATAAAGATCAAGGCTTTATTGTCCTTGGGGTGAATAGCACCTTCCAAGACAATCCACTCGATATTGCTCCATTCACCGAGTCGCACAACCTTACCTTCCCTATTCTTTTGGATGAAACATCAGATGTTAGCCGCGCCTATCAAGTACGCTCCCTGCCTTCTTCGTACTTTATCAACCGCCAAGGCATCATCAGCGAAGTCGTCATCGGCGGACCCATGTCTGAAACCCTACTCCGTACACGCATTGAAGAGGCGCTGAAATAATATGCTTGAATCATTTCAAACTTTGTTCACTCCACCTCGCCATATGATCCTGCTTGTCATTGCCACCTGGCTCGGGCTTCTCCTCGCAGAACGTCGTACAGAGCGGCATGGCATCAGCAAAGAATACCTAAACGACATTACTTTTTATGGTCTCGCCACATTCATCATCGGCGGACGCTTATCCTATGTTCTGCAAAACATGGCAGCGTTCTCCAAAAGTCCGCTCGATATTGTGTCTATCAATCCCAACCTTTTTGACATGCCAGGCGCACTTGCTGCCGCGTTCATCGTCACACTTGTCCACGGTCAAAGAAAACAGCTTGCCTTTTGGAGTATTCTGGATGCACTAACCCCGTTCTTCGCCGTCATTTTTATCGGTCTCGGATTAAGTCATCTTGCCGCAAGAACCGCTTTTGGGCTTCCCACCGACCAACCCTGGGGAATCGACATGTGGAACGCAACCCGCCACCCCACCCAACTCTATGACGCGCTCGCCTCATCCTTGATATTGATTTTGTTGTGGTTCTTCAAGCCGAATCCACGCCCGGGCGTTCACTTCCTACTTTTCACGATCTTAACCACCCTATCTCAACTTATACTCCAAACCTTTCGCGCAAACTACGTTACCATTTTCAGCGGGTTCAGGCAAGAACAGGTTTTGGCTTGGCTGATCTTGCTGGTTGGCTTTATCGTCCTTGAGATCAGGCTAAATGCTGTGAAGACCAATACAGAAATTAAAAAGAACACGGGCTGATGATCATCAGCCCGTGTTCAATATAGTTAGCCAAGTTCTGGCTCGATCAAGCCATAACTTCCATTACGCCTGCGGTACAACACACTGATCTTACTCGTCTCGGCATTGTAGAACACAAAGAAATTGTCGTGTCCCAAGTTCCGCATTTGGACTAAAGCTTCATCCTCAGACATGGGGTAAAGCACAAATCTCTTGCGCTTTGCAAACAATGGCGAAAGTTGACCCGTCTCATCATCAATGATCTCATCTGCCACCTCAGCCGCCGAACGTCCGTCACCACGTCCGTGATACTTCTTGCCTTTGTGACGTTCGATCTGTCGCTGCAAGTTATCCAACGCCATATCGAAGGCAGCCAACGCCTCGTCAGCGCGTTCTTCAGAGCGAAGGGTGAAACCCTTTCCAAATATAGTGATCTGAGCCACATTACGGTCTTTGGCATCACGAGCCGCCTTATGATGCGACAATTCTACACGCGCCTCATCAATGGCAGGCAGGTAATGATCAAGGTTTCCTGCCTTCTTGGAAACATACTCCTCAATATGTTCCGTTAAACGAATATGACGTGTCTGAACTTCCACTTTATTGGACATACAAATCTCCTTTTCTAGGTTGTTAAGTTACAAACACAAACGCGCTACACTCGTCTCAGATCATAATGAGACAAAGCACGTGCAACGGTCAACGCAAAAACATGCCCTGCTCCGGCAGCATAAAGAGCCTCTGCACCGGAGGAGAGCGTAGAGCCTGTGGTCGAGACATCATCCATCACAAGAATGGATCTACCTTTTACTTCTGGAGCCGCTTGAAATGCATCATGAACGTTCGTATGCCTTTCCTCCCTGGTTAACCCTACTTGCGAGCGTGTTTCTTTCCGACGCAGGAGCGCCTTCTCTGAATACTGCAACCCCAAACCCATAGCCAGTGGTTTTGCAATCATCGCAACTTGATTATAGCCCCTTTCACGAATTCTTTGTTTCCCCAGCGGAATCGGCACGATAAGGTCAACCCGCCAATTCAAGTTATGAACAAACTCCATCATCCCAGCCGCAAGCGAATCACCCATCGAGAGGTCACGCCGATACTTAAGCTTATGCAGGGCAGATTGAAGCGGACCTTCAAAAACGCCCCAAGCCCGCAATGAAATAAAACGCGGCTTGCCCACAAGGCAAACCCGGCATAACCCTGGCTTTTCCTGCGGCAGACCGCAAACTTCACAAACAATACCTCTCAAGGTTTTCACACTATTTTGGCAGTCTATGCACCAACGCGTGCCAGATTTTCCGCACCCACCGCAATTCGCGGGGAAGAGCAGGTCAAGTGTGTTCCAAATCGTACGATAAGCTTTATATTTCCAATGAGGCAAGACCAACCCCTTTTCGTTACTGCCTTAATTACCCAGAAACGGGCCGAACGCCCCAGCGATCTGGAAGCCTGCAGGCGCCATCAAAATGATCATAATGGAAGGGAAGGTCAATAACGCCATCGGGATGATCATCTTTACAGGAGCCTGATGCGCCAATTCTTCGGCATATTGGCGTCGCTTCATGCGCATCTGGTCTGACTGGATGCGCAGCACCTTCGCCATGCTCACACCCAAAGACTGACTTTGGATAACCGCCGCAACAAAACTTGTCAATTCGGGCAAACCGATACGATCTGCCATGTCGCGCAATGCTTCGCGCTGAGTCTTTCCGAGTTGTATCTCACGGATGCAACGACCAAACATGAGCGATAATTCGTTCTCCCACTTATCAGCCACTTTCGACATAGCCGCCTCAAAGCCCAACCCAGCCTCCACACAGATAGTGAGTAGGTCAAGCGCATCTGGCAATGCCTTGCGTACTTCCGTCTGCCTTCTGGTGATGCGGCTCGACAACCACATTTGTGGAAAGAAAAAGCCCAACAAAGTAAAAATCACCACAACCAAAAAAATCCGTCCCGTTGGCCAGTTGACCTGAGGAAGGTTGGATATTAATAGCAAAAGCCCACCAAATACCCCAGCACCAATAAAACGAGTGGAAAGAAAAGTAGATGCATCAATTCGCCCAGGGTTTCCCGCCAACTCAAGTTTTAGAGTGGTCTCTTGAAGAAGCTTCTCCGGCGTAAATCGGGATGAAAACTCGCCCATCCGCTTAACCACTGGAATAACAACGCGTTCCATGAAGGGCTGTTGTAATTCAATATCTTCAAGAGAAACGTTCTCACCGCGCTGGGTCGCTTCTGCCAAGCGCGCCAACACAGGGTCAGATTCAACACCCTGAGCCTCTCTGGCATAACGAGCACCGATGACAACAACAAACACAATACTACCAATAATCGCAAGCCCAATGACGATTGCAATAGCTGTCTGCATATTACACCTCGATATCCGCTATCTTCATCATAATAAAATAGCTAGATGAAATCAAACCCAACACAACACAGATAATTGCGCCAGTACAAAGAGGTCCACCCTGAGTTACCGAAAGAAGATAATCAGGGTTCAGGAACCATAAAATCAATGTCAACCCAAAAGGAATCAGCGAAAGCACAGATCCTGACGCGCGCACTTGAGCAGTCAGTACCCGCACCTCACCCTTAATACGAATACGCTCTCGTATGGTAAAGGAGATATTATCAAGAATTTCAGATAAATTACCACCGACCTCACGCTGAACGTTGATGGCAGTAATAACAAAATCAAGGTCTTCACTTGGAATACGGCGTAATAAGTTATCAAGCGCAGTTTCCATCGGAATGCCGATCTGCATTTCTTGGACAACGCGTCGAAACTCATCGTTGATCGGAGGCGGCAGCTCCTTACTGATCGCTTCCATTGCCTGCATGGTAGAGTACCCTGCACGCAAACCGTTCACCATCAAGTTAAGCATATCGGGCAATTGATCATTGAACTTTCTTAGTCGCTGCCTTTGTTGAGATTTTACATATTGTCCAGGGATAATCCCACCAATAATCGCCCCGATCAAACCAGAAACAGGGTGTCTGTTGCCAATAAACCAAGCAAGCAAACCAACCAAAACAATACTCATAAAGATCAAGGCAAAATATTCAGCCACCTTGAATTTTATATCTGCGCGCGCCAACTCACGGGCAACCCGATCACCAAACGAGGTTTTTTCTACCCGGCTAGAAACCCAGTTCGTGAGCGCATATTTTTGAGCTTCGCGATTTATATCCTGCTTGTCACCGTCATCCAAATACTGACTCAGGCGCTCTTCAACCAAGTCTCGCTCACTATTTGAGGAAACGATAACGCCAATGATGAGCAGGATGATCAGAACGATCCCGCCAATGATAATGATCCAGGTCATTGTGTTTTTTCCTGGTTACCTTTCAAGTTCACCATGGATTAATACCGACGGCGCTCGCCGATACCAAAAATAGAGGGAGGGAGATGAATACCAGCTCCTTCGATCTTATCCATGAATTTGGGTCGAAGACCAGTAGGTCGCAACCGTCCAACAATGCGCCCATTCTCTGTTCCGGTCTGTTCAAAGACGAAAATATCCGTCATTGTAATAACATCGCCTTCCATGCCGCTGATCTCGGTAATTGTTGTTACCTTACGAGTACCATCACGCATACGTTCCTGCTGGCAAATAACATCAACAGCACTTGCAACCTGCTCACGGATCGCCCTAATGGGCAAATCCATACCTGCCATTAGACACATGGTTTCAATACGAGATAACGCATCACGCGGGGTGTTCGCATGTGCAGTTGTCATCGAGCCATCGTGACCCGTATTCATCGCCTGCAACATGTCCAACGTTTCGCCGCCACGGCATTCCCCAACAATAATACGCTCAGGGCGCATACGCAGAGAGTTCATCACAAGATCGCGGATGGTAATCTCGCCTCGTCCCTCAATATTAGGTGGTCGAGACTCCAAAGTCACCACATGTTCTTGACGCAGTTGCAATTCTGCCGCGTTTTCAATCGTGATGATACGCTCATCTGAAGGGATGAAACTGGATAACACATTAAGAAGAGTGGTCTTCCCTGAACCTGTACCACCAGAAATAATAATGTTCAAGCGTGCTTCTACACATGCCTTCAGAAATTGCACTGCTTCTGCACTCACAGAACCGAATTGAATCATTTGATCCACTGTGATCGGGTTCTTGGAAAATTTACGAATCGTGAGCACAGGTCCAACGAGAGAAATCGGTGGAATCACAGCATTCACACGAGAGCCATCCGGAAGACGGGCATCCACATACGGGCTCGACTCATCAATACGGCGACCCAAAGGCGCTACAATGCGGTCAATGATGCGCATCACATGGTCATTGCTCTCAAAAGTGATCGGCACGCGGTGAACTTTACCCTTACGCTCAATATACACATTCTTCGGACCATTCACCATGATTTCGGTAATGGTGTCATCTTCAAGCAAAGATTGTAATGGACCAAAGCCTAAAATTTCCGCAGAGATTTGTTCGAATAATCTGGCACGTTCCGGGCGAGAAAGAACAATGTTCTCTTCAGTAAGGATTTGCTCAAATAAATTCTGAATAGTCCGCCGAACTTCATCCGTTCGGGTAACATCCATCGAAGGGTCGATCTCGGCAAGTAATTTATTCTGAACTCTGGTTTTTAGATCGAAATAAGAACCCGCCTGCGGAGATGTGATCGGCGCACTGACTCTGCGAGCCTGCAACGAAGATAAACGGGAGGCATCACCGCCTCCTCCACCAGCCGCACTTGGGGTTTCAGAAGGGAGCTTTTGCGCACCCTGTGAAGGAGTCCCAGGATTCTGTTGATTTCCAGAACCCTGCCCCTGCTCGATACGTCTCAATAACGACATTTTCTTTCTCCTTATCGCCTTGCCGCAGAGGCTTGGTTATCGGTTTCTAAAGCGATCATACGGGCACGAATGGTCTCTGCAAGTGAGAAGATACCTCTGCCGATCAACTGAGATTTATTATCCAACATAAAAGGAACTCCACGGTTCACCGCCGTGATAGCAATCTTTTCATCCAAGGGGATGACCGCTGATATTTCATGTTTAAGATTTTCACCCACTCGTTCAGGTGTAATGCTGATTCGTTTATCGAAGCGGTTCATTGCAAATACGATCCGCTCCTTGCTGATTCCCATCGTCGACAAAAGATCCAGAATAAGGCGCGAATTCTTAATAGCAGGAATTTCCTGGGTGGTGACAATTACTACTACATCGCTCAGATCAATTGCAGAAAGAATCACATCAGTAAGAATAGAAGAGGTGTCCACTACTACATAGGAATAAATTCTCTGCATGAATTGCAATACTTTCGTGAACTGATCTGCAGAAATCTTTTCAGCCTGTTCGGGTCGTTGTGGCGCAGCCAAGATACGGATGCCAGATGCTTCATGCCGGATCAGAATTTCATCAATGATTTCCGCATCAAGGTCATCTACACGGGGTGCAATATCAAGGATGGTGTTTTTTCCTTGTTCGTTCACAAAAACTGCCACATCGCCAAACTGCAGGTTACCATCAACCAACACGGTTCGCGTCTCTTCGTTATTCAAAGCAATAGCAAGGTTAACAGCAAGAGTGGTACAGCCCGTCCCACCTTTTGGGCTGTACACAACAACAATCTTTCCCTGTTGGGCAGCTGAAAAGCCACCCATGGCAGATCCCCCGCTGGCAGCGTTCATCGCCATTTGTTGTTTGGCGCCTTTTGCACGTTCCAAATGAGCCATTTCCCCCGCACGTTTGATCGCGGAAATTAACTCATCGCCCATCGGGGGTTTTGTCAAAAAGTCACGCGCACCAGCCAACATGGCACGACGCATGTAGTTCGGGTCGCCTTGAACCGAAAGAATCACAACTTGAATATGCGGTGATTGTAGACGAATATTTTCTGTTGCAGTAATGCCGTCGATATCCGGCATGTTAATATCCATCAACACAACATCCGGATTCATTTCCATGGCAAGCTGAATACCCTCCTTACCTGTGCGAGCAGTGCCTACAACTTCAACATCAGACTCAAATTGCAGCAGTTTACGCACATTTTCGCGGGTCTCAGCAATATCATCAACGATAAGGACTCGGATTTTATCAGCAGCCATATTTACAATCGTCCAATCATTTTTTAAGACGAACTATTATTGTGTAGGCTCCGCCGGAGCATCATTAGGCAATGTAGGTGACGTCAGTGTGGTTAGGGCGGGATGCATCGCATAAGGCAGCTTTGCTGGAACAGGAATATTGTATTGGCTAAGGAGGAACTGAAGTGTAGAAGCTTCAGTGGCAAGGCGTGCCTGATCAGAGGGATTACGCAGAGTTAAGGAAATTCTAGCATTTGTATACACAAGGTAAGAGAGTGTAACAGAGTCTTGAGGTGAGACGATCAGAGTCACAATGTCAGGAGCCACTACAGGTTGAGCAGCTGCATTCGGGTCCGTCTGAGCTGCTGGGTCAGGCACAGCCGCAGGATCAGTTTCCACAAGTGGGAAATCGCCCAGGCGCATTACGACCACATCTTGGAGAAGGGTCTGGCAAACCATACGAGGACGCTGAGCTTCAGAAGGAACGAGATAATAAGGTTGTTGAACCGATGGATCAAGTTCCAACCGACCTTGTGGAGAGCCAGAGCCCGCCACACCCAATGAAAGGACGGGCAAGCCTTCTACTGCAAAACCGGTGCCAGTAGCACCTGAAACCGAACCAAGACCGGTACCCGTTAGAACCGCTGTTAGGTTAGGGAGAATTGTTTGATACGCAGGGTCGATATCCACAAAAAGGAGGCAGGCATTCACATTCACATGCGCGCCGCTATTTATGGCGTAACCAGAGACAGCAAGACGATCAATAGGAATCGACAGGGCTGTCATGCCGGGAGGAATCAAGGAAGCCCACTGTGGACCGGCAATCGACACTGCAGACGCTGAGTCGGCAACCATTGACTCTGTAATGACAACACCCGGCTCCAGCGGAACTTTTGCAAATTTATCCACAAGGAAAGGTAATTCGTCACGAGTGAACATCACCGTAACTACGTTGGACTGGGGGATACTCAAAGTAGCCAATGCATCTTCCGTTATCCTGCCCCCTTGCGGAATGTTTTGAGCGGCGTAATACACCTCGACGTACACGATCTGTTCTACCGTCTCTTGGGGTTGCAGAAATTGGCTGGCAGCAAAGAAGCCCAAACCCAAGACGATTATTATTATCAAAAGCACCAAAATCAGTGTACGACCGCGACGCATAGTAATCTCCTCTCAACAAGTACCATAGTTATGGGGTACTTTATAACATAGTGATTATACAGGAAAAATGTCAAAAACATATTATGCAAGCGTGCCAATGAAACCACCAGAACGCTTAACAATATTGTTAGTGAATAGGCTAAGATCTTGCCTGCACTGTGAATGATATCTTTGCACCCGAGCCCAACGCACTATCGATCTCGAATTTTCCACCCAGCATTTCAGATCGTTCGCGAATCAGCTTTAAACCAAGGTTATTCGAGTCTTTCAACATTTCAGGGTCAAAGCCGCGCCCATTATCATCCACAGTGACGCGGATAAAGTCGGTGCCGAGGTCCAGGTGAATCTTAACGAGGGTTGCCTGGCTATGGCGGGCAGCATTCCCAAGGAGCTCTTGTGCCGCACGGAAAAGCATGATTTCGAGATACGGTTCCAGTCGACGCTCGCTACCAGAAACGGTCACACTCACATCCATGCCAGACTGTTCTTTAAACGAATCAGCATATTTACGCAACGTCGGCACCAAGCCCAGATCATCTAACATCATGGGGCGCAATTCAAAAATAAAACCTCTTACCTTTTGAAATGTTCCCATTGCGGATGTTTTTAAGTTCGCCAGTTCTTCTTTTGCCTGCGCTGCATCAATATCCAACAGGCGCATGGCGATCTCGGTCTGAAGGATGAAATTAGAAAGCGCCTGGGCGGGTCCATCATGCATCTGACGAGACAAACGCTGACGTTCCGACTCTTGAGCATTGACAATCATCTCGATCCCGCTCATTTGATCTTTATCAGAACCCGCTCCTGTAGATGCATCCCCCCCATCGCTTCCTTTATTGACCATCTTATCAAGCACTACACGGTATTTTTCCAGGTGCGATTTGTCATTTTGAAGTTTATCCAACTGCCCACGCATCACAAACAATCGTTGTTGGGCATCCAAAGCAGAGTCGTACGCCATTTTTAGCTCTTCTGCTGTGGCGCCCTGCTTTTGAACCTGCTGAAGGTGAGATGTGATCGCCGTATTTCGCTGGGTTAACTTGGATAGTTCGCCCTGGCTTTGTTCCATCATTAAGTTGATCTCACGCAGGGCACGTTGAGTCTCATCTAGTTCGTTCTTGTAATCCACTGTCTCGTTAGACATGCAGTCTCCTAAGGTCGGATATCAGTATCCCGCAAGGTCACCCAGCCGCGTTTCAAAGCATACACGACTGCCTGCGTACGGTCTTCAACACCAAACTTGCGCAAGATCGCGGTAACATGATTCTTCACCGTCTGATGGCTAATGCCAAGAAGAGTGGCGATCTCTTTATTGCTCATACCACGTACCACACAGTTTAGAACTTCCATCTCACGGTCTGAAAGCGGGTGGAATGGAGCGCCCGGCTCACTATAGGAACGGCGCGCACCTTCCATGCTTTCCTCGACCCATAACTCAAGCTCGCGCCGTGTAAATACATTGTTCGCAAAAACAAACTTGCCTTCTGCCACCTCGCGAATGATGCGAGAAAGGCTTTGCGGCTCAATATCTTTGGTGCAATAGCCATGTGCCCCGGCAAGTGCGGCATGGATCGCCTGCTCCAAATCATCATAACCGGTCATCAAAATGATCCGGGTAACCAGCTTATCTTGCGAAACCTGATGCGTGATCTGTTGACCATTCATCCCTGGCAGGTTCACATCCAAAACTGCCACATTCGGTTTCTTGGTACGGATCAATTCCAACGCCTCATCCCCAGACGCAGACTGGGCAATGACTCGCATATCTGTCTCCAACGACAACGCATCTACCACGCCCTGGCGGAAAAGTGGATGATCGTCGACGATCAATAATGTAATCTGGTTCATTGCTTGCCCATTCTCTCTTTTCATAAGGATTTGCAATACCTGAACAACCACCCCATTTTAACCCATTCTCCTACTTCCAACGATATATTGTCATGCGAGGGTAATCTGACTCGGTAGCAATGGCACCATTTGTAGTGAAAACCACCTCTTTCCCCACCGTCATTTCAGGATATAAGTCTGAAAAGGCGACCAAATACCCGGCATTCCTCTCGTTTAGGTAAACCGCCAAGCGGACTTCATCGCGAATGAACGGAACCACCTCCGGCGAGACCAAACCTGCCAGATCCAATAATGGATGGGTATCAAAATAACCCAATGCGCCGATATCATGTGCGGCAATGACCACCCCAGGAGGGATATTAACAGCCGCCCATTGAGCCGACGCGACCATTTCCTGCTCGATAAGTGCGACATCTTGAGCATAGGCACGCGCACCAAGCACAATAAATAGAAAAGACACCGTCCCAAGGCTGATCTTCCACAGCGTGGAAGCGAACCATTGAT
>JBDKJK010000286.1:0-2801 GCA_039796675.1 Chloroflexota bacterium | reverse complement strand
TAAGGCAGCGATCATCTTTCCGACCGTGATGTTTCGAAGCCCTGGATGGGTCATGCTTTTACAAAAATAACTTCTTGATCTTTTCTGGCATTCGATGGTTCTGGAACAGGATCACCATGTTCGCGCAAACCCTCAATGTGAAGCGTCGCTGCTTCATGCGCATTCGCTAAAGCCTCTTCACGAGAATCACCCCAGGTGACACATCCAGGAAGATCAGAAAACACGACAGACCATGAGCCATCCTCCTCATGGGTGAGATCTATAGGAAAGGCGTATGTTCGCGAACCAATACGGGCTACACTTGGCATCATATATCCTAAAGATACCAATTATATCGGATTTAGCAACTTTATTTCTTTGCTCGCCCTTCGATCGTTCTTAGTGAAGAAAACGGAGACGGACTTATTCTGCCCAATAGTATTCGTAGAGTTTCTTGCTCAACAATCGCAGTGCATCGATTTGATTACCTAGTTTGACGTGATCCGCACCTTCTTTCATTTCATTTGCATGAATCGCGTCCTCCGCATGGCCAATATCCGTCTGATATCTATCGATGAGTCTATCTCTCGCTTCACCTTCTGGAACATGCTCAATTCTTTTTATGACAGGTGAAAATGATCCTGCATAAACCAAAAACAACTCGAAACCCGTAAGATTGCCTAGACGCGGCAGAGGAGCTGACTGATCATAGCTTGAATCTGCCGTTACAAGCTCAAATGGTTGACCATCTTTTACCGCTTCGGCATTTGCAATCTCCCAAGGGGTTTGACCCGGAGGATAAATATCACTTGGTCCTGGATTGGGGTTAAATTTTTGCTTCTGAGGAGGAGCTTCTATCATAGGAATTGAATAAGATTAAAATCAATTTTATTATACTACTTGTCTTTTCTTTGTATAGTTTCATGTTATTAAAAGACCCGGCATCCAGCCGAGTCTTCTCTATTATTTCTTCGCCCGTCCCTCGATAATCGTCTGCGCCACGTTGTTCGGGACTTCTCCGTAATGGCCGAATTCCATTGAGTAGCTGGCGCGGCCCTGCGTCATTGATCGCAATGCTGTTGAGTAGCCAAACATGTCACTAAGCGGAACGATCGCAGAGACAATGCGTGCTCCCGAACGCTCGTTCATGTCTTGGATCTGACCACGACGCGCGTTGAGGTCTCCGATCACATCCCCCATAAAATTTTCTGGGGTCACGACCTCTACTTTCATGATTGGTTCAAGCAAGTGCACACCGGCTTTGGTACACGCGTCTTTGAACGCGAACGAGGCAGCAACTTTAAAGGCGGCTTCGCTGGAGTCCACATCGTGGTAGCTTCCATCTGTAAGGGTCGCTTTGACGTCGAGGATCGGATAGCCCGCGAGCACACCACGCGTCATCGCTTCTTGAATTCCTTTGTTGATTGGTTGAATAAATTCGCGAGGAATGGCGCCACCTTTAATTTCATCGACGAATTCATATCCCTTGCCACGCTCCATTGGTTCGATCGTAATCACGGCGTGACCATATTGACCGCGTCCACCAGACTGACGGATGTACTTCCCTTCTCCTTCCGCCTTGGTGCGGATGGCTTCGCGGTAGGCCACCTGTGGTTTACCCACGTTCGCATCGACTTTAAATTCACGCTTCATGCGATCCACGATGATTTCCAAATGCAACTCACCCATTCCACTGATAATGGTCTGCAATGTTTCTTCGTCGGTACGCACGCGGAACGATGGATCTTCTTCGGCCAATTTCTGCAACGCAAATCCCATTTTTTCTTGGTCGGCCTTCGTCTTTGGTTCAATGGCAACAGAGATGACAGGTTCTGGAATGACGATTGATTCGAGAATCAATGGTCGTGCCTCTTCATACAACGTATCTCCCGTGAACGTCGCTTTGAGTCCGACCGCGGCGGCGATATCCCCGGCAAACACCTCGCTCACTTCTTCGCGCTCGTTCGCGTGCATGCGCACAATACGACTGATACGTTCCTTGTCCCCTGTTTTTGCGTTGATGACGTAGGAACCTGCGTTCAAGTGACCGGAATACACACGGAAAAAGACCAATTTCCCGACGAACGGATCAGACATGACTTTAAACGCGAGAGCCGCAAACGGTTCTGAGTCATTCGATGCCACATCAATGGTTTTGGTTTCATCATCCACATCCGTTGCTTTGATTGCTGGCACATCAAGTGGCGATGGGAGGTAATCGACGATTGCGTCAAGCAAAAATTGCACGCCCTTGTTCTTCAACGCAGACCCACACAAAATTGGGTTGATGGCACCGGCGATCGTCGCCTTGCGCAATACCGCTTTAATTTCATCCAACGGAATTTCTTCTCCAGCCAAATACTTATTCATCATGGCCTCATCATTTTCCGCAATCGCTTCGATGAGTTTGCCGCGATATTCCTTCGCCTTCTCTAACATGTCTGCTGGAACATCTGTTTCCTCGATTTCTTTGCCCAAATCATCCTTATACATCTCCGCTTTCATGCGAAGCAGATCGATGATCCCGATAAATTTATCTTCCGCACCGATCGGTAATTGCAATGGGTAAGCGTGCTTGGTCAAACGCGCGTGGATCGATTCAACGTCCTTGTAAAAATCTGCGCCAGTACGATCCAATTTATTGATAAAACAAATACGCGGCACATTGTGCTTGTCCGCCTGACGCCAGACCGTCTCAGACTGAGGCTCCACACCAGCAACCCCGTCAAACACCGTGACGGCACCGTCGAGCACGCGGAGCGATCGCTGAACTTCAATCGTAAAGTCGATATGCCCTGGAGTATCAATCAAATTCATGCGGC
>JBDKJK010000285.1:0-14171 GCA_039796675.1 Chloroflexota bacterium | reverse complement strand
GCATTTATCGGTCCCGGTGTGATGGCAGAAGCCATGATCGCAGGGCTGCTCAATAAGAAACTGGCAGATGCCAAAAATATAATCGCCTCTGGTCCGCGGGATGTGCGAGGCGAAGAACTGCATAAAAAATATGGCATCAAATTCACCGCCGATAACTCTGTTGCCATTCACGAAGCGGACGTGGTGGTACTCGCCGTCAAACCGCAGCGCCTGACCGAAGTGATGAAGGGACTCAAAGGCATTCGCCCAGATGCGTTGGTCTTGTCCATTATTGCGGGTGCAACCATTAAGAAGATCGGCACAGGTTTGAAGCACAAAGCCATTGTGCGCTCCATGCCGAATACGCCGGGTCAGATCGGTGAAGGGATCACGGTTTGGGCGGCATCGAAAGAAGTGACCGAGGAACAGCAAGAAATGACTCGTGCCATCCTTGGCGCATTGGGCGAAGAAGTTTTTGTGGAAGATGAAAGCTATCTTGATATGGCTACGGCTTTGTCTGGTTCGGGTCCGGCTTATGTCTTTCTCTTCACCGAAGCGCTGATTGACGCTGGGGTTCACATGGGCTTTCCGCGCCGCATTGCGGAGCAGCTTGTGTTGCAGACCATCAAAGGCTCGGCTTCGTACTATCAAGGTGCAGCACGGCACCCTGCCACGTTGCGAAACCAAGTCACCTCGCCGGGTGGAACTTCTGCCGAGGCGTTGTACTATTTAGAGAAGGCAGGTTTCCGCACCGCCATCTCCCGCGCGGTTTGGGCGGCATATCAACGTTCCCTAGAGTTGGGCAAGGAGAAGCCGGGGCATGTTGAGGTGGATGAGGAAAAGTAAATTCGTAAATTGGGAATCGGGAATTGGTGCGGATGGAGTAAAATCCATCCGCAATTTTTTACGCACACCTGTCCTTGCGAATGATGCAAGGGTACGTTTTACGAATTACTACCTATGGCACTTATTACCACCTCCAACCTCAGCAAATCCTACGGTGCAACTGATATTTTCAACGGGCTGACCATTTCCATTGAGAAAGGGTCACGGCTTGGTATTGTCGGTCCGAACGGCGTGGGCAAGACCAGTCTCCTGCGCATCATTGCTTTAGAAGATGAATCCAGCTCGGGTTCAGTTATCCGCTCAAAGGGAGTCCGAACCGGGTATTTGTCGCAAGAAGCCGATTTCAAAATGGAGGGCACGCTTTGGGATGCGTGTCATTCCGTCTTTGAAGATCTCATCCGCCAGCAAAAAGAATTGCACCGCCTCGAAGATCTAATGGCAACCGATCCGGAGGTCATTGAACAATATGGCAAGGTGCAAGAGGAGTTTGAACGACGCGGTGGCTATACCTATGAGATTCGCATGAAGCAGGTGCTCACTGGTTTAGGGTTCGACGCCTCAGACTACACCTTGTCTTTGGATCACCTCTCAGGCGGACAGCGCACTCGAGCCTTTCTCGCCCGCCTCTTGCTCTCAAACCCCGATATTCTCCTGCTCGATGAACCCACCAACCACCTCGACATTCGCGCCGTTGAATGGCTGGAAGGTTATTTGAATCAATGGGATGGCGCGGCGATCATCGTTTCGCATGACCGTTATTTTTTGGATAAGGTCAGCACCGAAATTTTGGAGATGCTGCCCGGTGCCTACGAGCTGTACAAGGGCAATTACAAGGCGTACCTGAAACAACGTGAAGAGCGCATTGCCCGCAGGCAGGAAGTGTTCGAGAGCGAAAAAGAGAAACTGCTCAAAGAAATGGAATACATCAAACGCAATATTGCCGGGCAGAATACGCTGCAAGCCAAAGGCAAATTGAAAAGACTTTCACGTTTGGTGCAAGCGATTGAGCAAGTTGGTTTTGATGCGGCGTTGAATCAAAAATGGAGCGAGACCGCCGATGAAATCAGCGTGACCACTTCTTCGTTCAGCGCAGAAGAAGCCGAGCGCCGCATCCGTGCGCTGCGCTCTCCCGTGCGGACGCTGCCCAACCTGCATCTGCGCCTCGGTTCTGAAAAACGCTCCGGCGATCTGGTCATTCGCACCAAAGACTTGCGTGTGGGCTTCCCTGATAAATTCCTGTTCAAATCTCCAGATATTGAACTGCGACGACAAGACTGTGCCGCATTGATCGGTCCGAATGGAGCGGGCAAGTCTACATTCTTAAAGACCATTTTGGGTCAGTTCGCGCCGTTATCTGGTGAAGTGGTGTTGGGTTCGAGCTTGCACATTGGCTACTTTGCACAAGCTCATGAAGGGCTCGACCCAGAGAAGACTCTCTTACAAGAGATCGACTCGGTCATGCCGAACTGGCTGCCGGGGCAGATTCGTGATTATCTCGGCAAGTATCTTTTCAGCGGCGATGACGTGTACAAAAAAGTGGGCATGCTCTCCGGCGGCGAGCGCGGGCGTTTGGCATTGGCGAAATTGGCTTTGCAAGATACAAACTTGCTCCTGCTCGACGAACCGACCAACCATCTCGACATTCCTTCGCAAGAAGTGCTTGAGTCAGTGTTGGAAGATTACACCGGCACCATTTTGCTCATCTCGCATGACCGTTATCTTGTGGATGCGCTGGCAACTCAAATTTGGGAAGTGAACCCCGAAGCAGGCGAGTTGATGGCATTCAAGGGTACGTATTCTGAATTGAGAGCCGAACGCGAACAGAAGGAATACGAAGCGTTCATGGCGGGGCAGAAGAAAACCGATATTCGAGATTCGAAAGACGATCATCGAAGTTCGACGAACGATAATCGAAAATCGAAGAACGCGAATACAAAAGAAGAAAGAAGAAAGATCGCGCAATTGCAGGAATTGGAGAACAAGATCGCTGAGTTGGAGTCTACGCTGGCGAATTTGAGTTCGCAGTTAGAAAGCCCCATGGTCAAGCCGGATGAGGTTATTAAGATCGGCAACGAGTACAACCGAGTTCAAGCCGAGATGGATGAGAAGCTGGCTGAATGGGAAAAGATGCAAATTTAACAAAACTTCCGATGTGATGAGCATCGGAAGTTTGTTATGTTTAGCCGAGTAGCTTAAAAATCAAACACAGACTTACCCTTCCACACGAAGGTGACACGCCTGCCTTCAATGACAGGGTTTCCGTATGCGCGGGCGAGTTGATATCGATTCATAATCCTCCTGAAATAACCCATAGGGGCGACTCGCGAGTCGCCCCTATGGGTTACTGAAACGTAATCTCTTCCACGCGCCAGCTTTCTTCGCCCATGAGCTTCTTGAGGCGTTCGAGCAGTTCGGGGCAGATGCGCGTGGTGTCGTTGGGGAAGTCGAACACAAGAAAATCAAGGTGCTTTATTGAAAATACCTTGATTTCCTTGTATAATAACTTTATGACTGAAAAATTCACCCCCTACAAGGCGGTTTTCGAGAAACATAACGGATTCCTGCGTGCCTCTGAAGCTGTACAGTTGGGAGTCCCTGAACATCGAATCTATGAGATGCTCAAATTGGGCATGTTGGTCAAAGAGGCGCGCGGCTTGTATCGGCTGGCAGATAGCGATCCACTGAGTGACCCCGACTTGATTCGAGTAAGCCTGGCTGTGCCCAAAAGCGTTATATGTTTGATATCCGCACTGTATTTTTACGAACTCACCACCCAAATTCCCTATAGTGTTTATATTGCCTTGCCGCAAAACTCGGTCAAGCCCCGTATGAAGAATCCTCCACTCGAAGTTTTTTGGGTGAGCGCCTCCCTGCATATGGTGGGTGTCGATGAACATGATATAGACGGGGTCAAAGTCAAAATCTATAATCGTGAGAAAACGGTTGCTGATTGTTTCAAATTCAGGCGGAGAGTTGGAGAGGATGTTGCCCTCGAAGCCTTGAAAGACTATGTGAAGCAGCCTCATCTCGATGTACATAAACTACTCGGATACGCAAAGATCAACCGCGTCGAAAAAATAATCACACCCTATTTGAAGAGTCTGCTATGAAACGTGAAGTTGGCAATATCCCGGCATCCATATTGGCACGATTAAGGAACAAAGCAGATGAAGGTGGGTGGTCATTCAACGAAATACTTCAGTATTACGGGATGGAACGATTTCTTTACCGCCTTTCCCAAACGCCCCATATCAATGATCTGATCCTCAAAGGCGGTCTGATGTTCTACGGGCTGGGAATTCCCTTGCGTAGAACTACCCGCGATATAGATTTCTTGGGAACTTCAGAGAATACACAGAGTTATATTCACTTGGTATTTCTTGATGCGCTGTCCATTCAGATTCCCTCCGATGGGATCGCCTTTGATGTCAATACGCTTCGGCTTTCTCAAACCCAGGTAGAGGCAAACCAAGGCGGGATACGTGCTTCATTCTTGGGGCATTTGGGCAGTACAAGAATTCCAGTACAGGTTGATATTGGGTTTATGGATGAACTTTCCTCTGAGCCCTTAATGTTGGAATACCCCGTTATTTTGCCAGGCATGGAAAAGCCAAACATCAAAGGATATCCGCCGGAATCGATCATCTCCGAAAAATTTTATGCAATGCTTCGTTTTGCAGATGCCAACAGCCGTTGGAAGGATTACTATGATATTTATCTGCTTGCTACTACGTTCGAATTTGATAGCAAGTCTTTGGCAGCTGCGCTCAGGTCAACCTTTGAGAATCGCCCACTAAAACCAACAGATCAGATACCCCACGGGCTAAGGGATGAGTTTGCAAATTCAAATCAACAGAAATGGGAAATCTTTCTGTCAAAATTAAAGTTGCAAAATGAGCCTATTCAGGATTTGGGATTGGCAGTTAAGCAAATTTGGAGGTTTTTAGAATACCCGTTGAATGAATTAAGAACAGGGCAGGAAGAACAAAAGCAATGGTCGTTCAAAAATGGCTGGCAGAAAAAATAAAAAAGAGGCTGTCACTTTCAAAGTGACAGCCTCTTTGATTTTACTGAAACGTAATCTCTTCCACGCGCCAGCTTTCTTCGCCCATGAGCTTCTTGAGGCGCTCGAGCAGTTCGGGGCAGATGCGCGTGGTGTCGTTGGGGAAGTCGATCAGGTGTCCCTTGCCGTTCTCGAAGATCTGAAAACTAAACTTATCGCGCCCGTGGTATGAGATCAGCGTGCCGTACAAGGTCTTGATGCGGCGCTTGTCGCGTTCCTTGTCGCCAGTGGAACGCAGGATAATGGTCATCTGCTTGGGCGGGTGATCTTTATCTTTATTCTCTTTGGCGAGCGGAACATACAACGACGGAATGATCGCCTCGTCTCTGTCTTCGGCAGGATTCAACCCCTCGGCTTGAGTCAATGCTGTCACCGCGCGAGTTACCAAGGGAGGAGTCACCGGTTCATCTTTCTTGAACTTCGGCGCAGGTTGTGCGGCAATGGCGGCTTCGTCGAAGGAGGGCTGCCATTCGTTATCCCAACCGTCGGGGAAGTTATCGGGCGGCGGGGGCATACCATCGTCCGTGTTGTAGGATGGGGCGGGTTCGGCGACGACAGGTTTCGCAACGGGCGGAGTCACTTTCGGCGTTGGAGTCTGCTTGGGTGTTGCGGCAGGTGTCGGCTTGGCTTGATCCGGGCGGCGGGGAGCTTGAGATTCGGTTCGAGCGAGAAGCGGTTTGGGAGCCGAGTCTGCTGTGATGAAGGGATCATCCGCCGAGGTCGTCACTGGGATTTCGGTCTTGACCGTATCGACCAATAATTTGGGCGGGGTGCTGCCGTGGTCGAGCTTGCCTTCGATGATGACGATCTGCCCAACGGTGAGGACTTCACGCGAGGCTCCCCAGGTTTTGGGGAAGAGCACGAGTTCGACGGTGCCTTGAATGTCTTCCATTTGCGCGAAGCCCATGGGCTTGCCGGTTTTGGTGGTGTAGGGGCGCACGCCAGTGATGAGACCTGCCATGCGCACTTTTTCTTCGTGATGGCTTTCGCTGAGCTGCCCCGAAAAATAACTGACAATCTTGGCGAGCGTGGCTTGGTATTCGTTGAGCGGGTGGTCTGAGATGTAAAGCCCGATCAACTCGCGTTCCCAGTTGAGCATTTCGCGCTTGTCTACGTCTTTGACTTCGGGCAGGGTGATTTCTTCCACAATGCCAGTGGCGGCACCAAAGAGACTCATTTGTCCGGCGTCGGCGGCGCGGAAGTGATTGCTGGAGATGGCAACGATGCGGTCGAGTGATGCGAGCAGCGAGGCGCGATTGCCGAAGGAATCCATTGCGCCCACTTTGATGAGGCTTTCTAGTGAACGCTTGCCCACGGCGCGCAGGTCTACGCGGCGGGCGAAGTCGTTGAGGTCTGTGAATTTTCCGTTGGCGCGTTCGTCGATGATGGGCTGCACCGAGTTCTCGCCGACGTTCTTGATGGCGCCCATGCCAAAGCGGATGTTGGGTTTGGCATCTACATCTTCAATGTCGAAGTCCCACATCGAAGAGTTGATATCGGGTTGCAAGACGGGCACGCCCATGCTGCGGGCATCTGCTACATAGAACGCCACTTTCTCGGTCTGGCTCGCCGAAGCAGACATGAGTGCGGTCATGTACTCGGCGGGGTAATGTGATTTGAGGTAGGCAGTTTGAACGGCAATCACACCGTAATCGGCGGCGTGAGATTTGTTGAATCCATACCTCGCAAACTCTTCCCAGTCCGAATAGATCGCATCCGCAGTGGATTGTTCGATGCCTTTTTCCACCGCGCCTTTCACGAACTTGTTGCGGTGCTTTTCGATGTCTTCTTTTTTCTTCTTCGAGATCGCCTTGCGCAGTTCATCCGACTCGGAGGGGGTGTACCCGGCGAGTTCCACGGCGGCGCGCATCAGTTGTTCTTGATAGACTGGAATACCGAAGGTGTCTTTGAAAATCGGCTCCATGGCGGGGTGACGATATTCCACCTCCGCTTCGCCATGCATACGCGCGATGTAATCGGGGATGAACGCCATCGGTCCCGGGCGGTACAACGCCACCATGGCGATGATGTTATCGAGGTTCTGCGGCTTCATCTGCACGATCCAGCGCGTCATTCCTCCACCTTCGATTTGGAACAGCCCTGCCGTCTGACCCGTTCCCATCAATTCAAAGGATTTGGGATCGTCAAGCGGAATATTACTCAGATCAAATTTGATGCCATGCCGTTTGTAGATTAGGTCGCAGGCGCGCGCCATTACGGTCAGCGTGATGAGACCGAGGAAATCCACTTTCAACATGCCAAGCGAGTCGAGAATGCCCATTTCGAACTGGGTCACCGACTTGATCGGCGTATCTTCTGAATTGGATGTTGGGCGATGAAGCGGCAGGTATTCAAGAATGGGCTTATCCGAAATCACCACACCGGCGGCATGCGTGCCCGCATTGCGTACCGTGCCTTCCATGCGTTCGGCAATGTCGATCACCTCGCGCATCTTCGGGTCAGTGTCGTAGATCTGCTTGAATTCCTTGACCTCTTTCGCTTCTGCCATGGTCGTGCCACCCGCCGCAAACGGAACGAGTTTGGCAACCCGGTCCACTTCGGGCAGCGGAATTTCCATCACACGCGCCACATCGCGAATGGCGGCTTTTGTGCCCATGGTGCCGAAGGTGATGATCTGCGCCACTTTATCGTCGCCGTATTTGCGTGCGCAGTATTCGAGCATTTCATGGCGGCGGTCGTCGCGGAAGTCCAAATCAATATCGGGCATCGAGACGCGCCCCGGATTCAAGAAGCGTTCAAAGATAAGCGCATGTTCCAGCGGATCGACCATGGTAATTTCAAGCGTATACGCTATGATCGATCCCGCCGCTGATCCGCGTGCGTTATACCAAATGCCATGCTCACGGGCGAAGGAACACAGGTCCCACACGATGAGGAAGTAGGCGTTGAATCCCATCGAGTTGACGACGCTCAACTCATAGTTCAGCCTCTCGCGGACTTTGGGGCTGTCGCAATCGTCCCCGTACCTTTTCTCCGCTCCGGCTTCGCACAGCGAACGTAGATATGATTCCGCAGTATGACCTTCTGGCACAGGGAACTCAGGCAGGTGATAGCCTTTGAACCCCAGGTCCACGTTGCAGCGTTCGGCAATAAGCAGCGTATTTGAAAGTGCATCCGGCACTTCAGAGAAGAGCTTGCTCATCTCAAGCGGCGAGCGCAAGAAGTACGAGTCATCGGTCATGCGCATACGGTCGGGGTCTGCTAGTGTGGAGTTGGTCTGAATCGCCAGCAAGACATCCTGCAATTTCGCATCCGCCTGGTTAACGTAATGCACGTCATTGGTGGCAACGAATTTTGCAGAATAACGTGCGCCGAGTGAGAGTAATTTTCGATTCAGGTCGAGAATTTCAGGAATGTTGTGTTCCTGCAGTTCGACGAAGAAGCGGTCGGGTCCGAAGACATCGTAGTACCAATTCCATTTGCGCACGGCTTCTTCGGGGTTGTCATTCAACAACGCACGCGGAATTTCGGCAGACATACAGCCTGAGGTGCAGATCAGCCCTTCGGAATGAGCCGCTAAAAAGTCATGGTCGATGCGGGGGTAGTAGTAGAACCCGTCCAGTTGCGCGGCAGAGGCGATCTTCAGCAGGTTCTGATATCCCTTTTCATTCTCTGCGAGCAGTAATAAATGAAAGGAGGAACGGTCGAGTTTGGAATCCTTGTCCTTCATGCCGCGCGCCGCCATATAGGCTTCAAGTCCGATAATGGGCTTGACCCCTTCGGCTTTGGCGGCTTTGTAGAAATCAATCACGCCGAACATCGTGCCGTGGTCGGTGATGGCGACATGTTGCATACCTAAATCTTTGACGCGTTTGACCAGCTTCTTGATATTCGAGAAACCGTCGAGCAGGGAGTATTCGGTATGAACGTGGAGATGGGCGAAGGACATTTCAGTTACCAGTGAACAGTAATCAGTTATCAGTGGGGAAAGTCATTATAGCACGCATGTTCAGGTTATTCCCCTACGGCTCTCTTAAAGTTTTTTATAGATAATCACTTGGTAACTGGGTACTCAATCACTAGTTAATGATTTTACGGCTCACTTGTCCCATTCAGGCGATATACGGGTTTGTCTTTGATGATATTTTCGAGATGATAATTCTCTGCAATGAATGTCAATACTTCATCGAGATTATCGGGCGGATTCGTTGGGTACACGCCCATTGCTTTCTGCTCTTCGCGTTTGGCGGGGTCAAGGGATGGAATGGTGAGGCGTCCCATATCGACGATGAGGACAGGGGAGTTGGTTTGTAGATCGTTGAGGAAATCGTCGTTGAGGCGTTGGGCGATCTCAGAAGTGTTGACCATGTTCGGGTAGAACAGTGCGGTCACAGGCGTATCGCGGCGCGACATGAAATTTTCGCCGGGGTGTGTTGCCCAGAATAGGACGTACTCACCAGGGTTGGTGTGATTGTCCACGTAGATGGCGATGGGCGAACGAAGGTCGCGCTCAGAAGAGGTGAAGAGACGGTCGAAGGCTTTGATGTAGGTGGAGAAGCGACCGGTGGTGATGAAGATAGCGAGAGTAATGAGTAATGAGAGAGCAGTTGGTAGCTGGTGGTTGGCGGTTGGTAGTTTTAGTTTTTCTTGAAAGGTATGAAATGCAAATGCAGATAGCAGGCCGATGAAGGGCAGCCAGTTCATAAAGTAGTGACCGTAGTTGCGTTTGGCGGGGTCGCTGAGATAAACGGCAGCGGGGGTGCCGATGAATAAGACAATGAAGAATGGCAGATAAGGACTCTTAAAAATATCTTTGATCTTTGCAAAGAGAAGCAAGTAACCAACCAGCCCGACCCAGGCGGCAAGATTAAGGAATTCGAAGCCGACTTTGAGCGGTGAGGAGGCGCTTAGGTCTGTGGCACTGTACTGGAGGTTATAAAGAATAGACGCTTCGAGCATGGCTTGGAAGAGTCCATGATAGGCGAAGTAGGCGGAGGTGACGGCAAGCGGAATGACGATGCCAAGCGTGACCCATGCCACGGCGTTGAGCAGGGTTTGCCAGTCACGCTTCCATAATAATGAAGCGCCGAAGACGAGGATGGTGACGGCTTCAACAATGGCGTTGTTTGGGCGGAATAAAAAGCTGATGGAGAAGAGCAAGCCGAGGCTTAAGTTTAGGAGGCGCTGTTTGGGATTTTGAATCAGGCTGAGGAGTAGAGTCAGTGTGAGGAAGTGAAAGAGCAGGGGGTATTCTTCGGTATAGTTGCCGCCTTGTAGGGTGAAATCCATGCCCCAGAGCCAGATGAAGGTGCCGAAGAGGGCGGGCGCGATGCCCCATAGTTTTTTTAGCAGATAAAAAGAGGCACTGATGGCGGCAAAGAGAAAACCGAATTCCACCAGCCAGATGCCCCAGCGCAGTCCGCGCCCGAGGCGCAGGGCGAGTGCGTTGAGGTAGAAGATGGCGGGTGGCTTGCTTTCCCACATATTCTGATAGGGTAATTGATCTTTGACAATTTGTTTGCCGATGTAGGCATAGAAGCCATAATCGCGGTTGGGAAGTTCGGTGCCGGGGTTGGCTTGTGTGAGGACGGTGAGCGCAAGCAGTGCGAAAAGGAAGGTTAGGATGATTGCGTGAATGGAGAAGGTTTTGATTTTCATGATGCTTCTGACTTTGAAATTATACCCAGCGCGGGCATCTGGCGTTAATCTTTACACGTCCATAAGACTTTGACCTGGGTGCCCACTTGCGGTTGAGACTTGAACTCGATACTTGCGCCGATGAGGTGGGCACGTTCTTGCATGCCAGCCAGCCCAAAGTGGTTTTGGGCTAATAACTGATTGAGCTCAAACTGGGTTTCTGCTTTAAGCCCTTTTCCATTATCTTCGATGCATAGTTCTGCCTGTGTAGGGCTTAGTGAACCAGAGATTGTGATCTGACTGGCTTGGGCATGCCGCAGGACGTTTTCGCAGGCTTCTTGAACGATGCGATAAAGATGTGCCTCAATCGACTCGGGTAACCTTTCTTCAGTAGTTTGCAGGTTGACTGTCACTTTCAGGCTGCCCGCGCTGCGCTCTATGAGGTTTTCTGCCAATTCGGTGATTGCAAGGGTAAGCCCATAGGTCAGCATGGGCGGGCGGAGATTGCTGACGATTTCGCGCAGGCGGCGTTTGAGTTCTTCGTAGGCGCTGAGAAACCCAAGCGGCAGAGTATTCTCGTTTAGGCTGTTGTGTAGAAGTGCAAGTTGATTGAGGACGCTGTCATGCAATTCATGCGCCAGGTTCTGACGTTCCAGTTCGACTCTTTGGATGTCTGACTGATATAGTTTGAGTAATTTCTCGTTTGTGAGAATGTTACTCAGTGCAATGGCGGTCTGATTTGCGAGGGATTGCAAGATAGGGATTTCAACTTGGGGGTACAGGTCATCGGGGTCACGTTTGCCGAGTAGCCAAAAGCCAAGGGTGGCGTCTCCCACTTTGAGCGGGAGAATGAGGCGCAGCCATCCATCTTGGGGTGAAAGGCTGGGGAGGTAGCGCCCGGTGTTTTGGCTGATGAAGTCAAGGTCAAATAAATCATTTGGAAGGTTTTTGGTGAGCAACACGTTGAGTCGTTTTTCACTTACTTGTAGAAAGGCATATTGGCGGACGAGTAAGCTGGGAAAGACTTCGTCTTCGAGCAGGGTGAGCAGGCTGGGGAGATTCTCGCAGGTGGCAATGCGACCAGAGTAGATTTCGGGCAGGTTTTGGTAGGGGAGTGTGATGCCGAAAAGACGTTGATCTACGAAGATTTGGAAGCGCGGTAGAAAGGCGATGGTGACCAGACAGGCAATGAAGGCGCTGCCCATAACGATGAAAGCCCAAAATTCATGAGCGACATTGGTTTGCAAGATACTGGTGACGATACCAAAGATGGTGACACCAAGGAGGATGAGGAAGATGTAGGTGCTGAGGAGGCGATTGACCCGTGTTTCCATGCCGCCGAGTTGACGGCGGTAGATCAGGTAGAAATATGCCAGCGGCATGAAAGGCATAGAGAAGATGGTGAACCAGCCGAGATGCAGGGTGCTTCCAAATGCTATTGCCAGGGCGGTGAGCATGGAGAATGAGAAGGCAATCATGATCGAGAATAAAAGCAAGGCAACAAAGGGGCGCTCTTCTTTATGAATAAAAAGACGAACAAGTAGGAGGATGAAACTGCCTGCAAGCGCTACCAGAAAGCCAATGGTATAAAGACTTTTCGGCAAGATATGCGCTATCTCTGCAAATGCCAGCAGTGAAGCGACTGTGTAAAACGCCGCCCAAACGGGCTTTGAGGTTTTCCCCAACGGGCGCGGAAATTCCCAATGCAATTGCAGGAAGATGGGCATCATGAGCCATGTGGATGTGTGCAGGAAGGTGGAACTTTCCCAAAGGCGAAAGGAGGAAAGGCTGCCAGATACCAGAAAAATAGCCACAAGGTAATTGGCTGCAATGAATAATCTTCTGCGGACATCACGCGGACGGATAGAAAGCTGGGCGGTAAACCCTGCCAGCCAAAAGGCGTAGCCTAATACCCAGGCATTGAAAAGCCGGTTGGAGAATTCTTGCAAGGTGAAGCCGGGGAATACCCATAAAACGGTGATGAGTTCTTCCTCCCTTATTACTTTAATCGGGATGACCTCTCCCTTTTTGGTTTCTTGAAATAACACCAGCCTTCTATCAGATTTTATTTGAGTAAACGAAAGATCCCCGATCTGTTCGATGATGTCTCCTGTTCTTAAGAGAGAGTCGCCATCAGAAAATACAATTTCGATCTGCCCGTTTATGGGGTTGGAATAAAACCCTGAATACGGAACGCCAACCAGAATTCCAAATGTGAATATGAGCAGCACGAACAGGACGGCTACTGAGAAAAAAGATTCAATGAAATCGCTGCGATGGTTCGAGATTGCCTTCATACTCGCTGCTCTGTGAATACGGATCTGAGGATTATTTTGAAAGGAGGTGGTTCGATTATAGCCGAGGATGGTTTCTTGATGATCTTGTAAAAGCCCTGTTTGCCACAGAGTTCATAGAGAAAAAAGAGTAAGAGATTTCACAGATAACTTTGTAAGAACGGCTTTTTTCCGTACTTTCCGCGAGATCCGTGTACTAGAAAACAACCTCTCTCCAAGTTTTTTTACGAGCGTTGATATAAAGGTAACGTAGTGTATTTTCCCCTTGTACGCAAAGCGAAGTTGATGTTCTAAAAAAATTCAGCGGCTACAGAACCGCTCCCGGTTCATTTGGTGTGATGATGCCCAGTTTTCGAGCTTTGGCGAGGGCTTCGGTTCGATTGCTGACATCCAGCTTGATGTAGGTTCCTGATAATAGGTTCCGAAAGGTGGAATGTTTGATGCCGATCTTTTTGGCGAGTTCGCTATTCTTTGCACCGGGATAGGATAAACACAAAGACAACGCCTCAAGCTGACGTGGACTGAGCTGCCCTTCATTATCCATAGCTTGAGCCTTAGCGTAGAGTTGATGCGCTTCCGCGCTGAAATAGATGCCGCCCGCCGCTACAGACTTGACCACACTTGCCAGGTTTTGGTTGGCGGCACTGTCGTCTTTGAGGATGTAGCCGCTGGCTCCGGCTTCCATCACCCCGCGAATGATGCCGCGTTCGGCATGCATGCTGATAACGAGGATGTCTAAATTGGGGTGGTCTTCTAACAAGGCGGGGATGACATGCAGAATGGGGTAGGGATTGCGATTCTCAAGCGAAATCGGCACGGTGACGTCCAGCAGGAGCACATCTACTTCTTGTTGTTTTAGGGCGGGTTCTAATTGATCTGCGATACTTAAGGCAGCGGTTACTTCGATCTGTGGGTCTTTGCTTAGTTTGGCGAGGTAGCCTTCCACCATCATGAGGTGGTCGTCGAGAATGGCAACTCGTATTTTTTTATCCATGGCATAACTCCCATCTTGTGTACCGCACCCGGTCACAAGTTGCGCTTTTTCAAAGGGTGGAAAGCACAATTTGTGACCGTGGGTATTCTATTTCATTCAGAGTAGCAAAAAGAAATCTGCCTTTCAAGCCAGACCGTGACAAATGCCTATGCCGTTCAGACACTTGTCTCTTGAAGTACAAACGCTGAATCTCTAGAATGAAAGGGGAACAGATTAAGATGAAGGCGGCATGGGGTATTGGTCTCATCCGCAAGGCACAGGGGGGAACAGGGTGCGGCTCAGCCTCTGGGTGGCTCGAACGTCCAGTGAACTGGCGGAGGAGGCTGAGCGCGCCAAGGGGTTCTCTTCTTTGCTCACCCGCGCATCGGCGCAAGGGGAGGGGACACCCGATGCGAAA
>JBDKJK010000284.1:0-2860 GCA_039796675.1 Chloroflexota bacterium | reverse complement strand
GACCTTGCAACTGTTCGGGCTCCTGACTTTCGGACACGGCGATCCTGCTGCACGACGGTCTTACCTGACAACCTACCTGACATCGATCTGCCGTGTCCGCACTTAAAGATACTACCTGACGCTGGGGATTCTGCGCACATCTCAAGCAGTTTCACACGCCTTATCATTTTTCTGGCTGGACGGCTTCGCCCGGTCTACGAGAGAGGGGCGCCCTCCCTAACGAATTCCATCATTGTTTGATAAAGTTGCAACATGAAAATAGCAGTCGCAGGCTCAACGGGAATTCTTGGACGCACCGTTATTCCATTGCTTCAACAACAAGGCGATGAAGTGCGTGCATTGGCACGGTCCGCAGAAAAGGCAAAAAAACTGCTGCCTCAAGCCGTCGAGATCGTAGAATGTGATCTACTCTCGCCAAACATCCATGAAACGATAGAAGCCAACATTCATGGATGCGAAGCCGTGTTGCATCTAGCCACAGCCATACCGAAAAACTTTGCGCTGCCCAACGCATGGGAGGCAAACTCTCGCTTGCGTACCGATGCAGTTAGAACATTACTCAAAGCATCGCTTAAGACAGGGGTAAAGATATATCTTCAACAAAGCATTACAATGGCATATCCAGATTGTGGCGATCAATGGATCAGCGAAGAGACCCCGCTAGACACTGCACCAGAACGAACAGCGATCTGCGCGCCGGTAGTCCAAATGGAAGAAATGATAAAAAATATCCCGCCGCACGATCTGCACTGGTCTATCCTTCGTGGCGGGTCGTTTGTCGGGGAAGGCACCTTTCAAGATAGAGAGATTGAAAATCTGCGCGAGGGTAAAGCAAAAATTCTCTGCACTGGCAAAAACTTTATTTCACTTATTCATGTGGTAGATATGGCAACCGCCATCCTTGCGGCTCTCAAATATGCCCCCGCTGGCTCCGCTTTCAACATTGTTGACGAGCCGATAAGACAACACGAATACAGCGATCGTTTGGCGGAGTCAATAGATGCAAGCAAACCCCAGAGAGACGAAAAATCAAATTGCCCTCCTTCCTGGCGATGCAGCAATCAACTCGCAAAGTCGATCTTGAAGTGGCAACCTATCCATGCGGTCATTCCAGAATAGTGGTTTGGTCGTCGAAAATTAAGTTTAATTGAAAAGGGATATCGATGAATATAGATATTGGCAAAATAAATTACACATTTCAAACCAAACCTTTGCTTGTGGGCGGCAAGGCAATGGAATATTATCAACTTAGAAAAGCAGGAGCTGATATTGATTTTATAATCCAATCCGCCGATTATGAGCATTTGGCAAAACAATACCCTGAAAATAGGATGGATGTATTTGGCGATGAAGGCATCTGCATTCACGAATTCGAACTTTGGAAATGCATTTTACTTTTCGAGTATGAATTTCTGTCCATCGGCGCAGTCGAACTAGAATCCATCAAGGTCATCTCATTAGAAAAACTACTCTTCTTAAAAACATTGGCAATCTCTGAAGCGAAGTACGAGCAGGATGTTCGGCTCATTATCGAAAAAATTCATAACATTCAGTATGATAAAGACAGCACCTACAATAAGAGTTATTTTCAACGATAATTCACAATCCCTTATAATTACCGAATGCAATTTCGCCTTTCCACCACCACACGCCAAACCCTCCTGATCGCCATCATCACAATCATCGCCTACGGCTTGCTTCTGCCAGTTACAGGCTTCTATTGGGACGACCTGCCCTTCGCATGGATCGCAAAATTTCTCGGTCCAGCCGAGTTCGTGCCCGCCTTCATGCCCTTCCGCCCGTTTCTCGGTCCCATCTTCTATTTCACCACCAGCCTCATCCCTCCGGTTCCGCTGTATTGGCAGATCTTCGCGCTCATCATCCGCTTCTTCATCGGCATCGCCGCCTGGTGGATGTTCCAACAGATCTTCCCCACCCGCAAAACACTTGCCTACCTTGCCGCCTTACTCATGCTCATCTTCCCCGGCTACAGCCAACACTGGGTGGCATACACTCACATCAATCAAGAACTCATCCCCTTTCTTTTTTATCTGCTCTCCTTCGGCTTCACCTTCAAAGCCCTGCACACACATAAAAAGACCGACATCATCATCGCTCTCCTATTGCAGATCTGCGGCATCTTCCCCACCGAATATTTCTTCGGCATCGAAGGTCTGCGCTTCTTCTTTCTTCTTACCTTCTTTCAGGGCAACCTCATCGAACGCCTCCTCAAAACCATCAACACCTGGCTGCCATATTTCCTCATTTGGGTGCTCAATGCCGCCTGGCTCTTCTACTATTACCGCTTCGGTCCTTACGAGTCGTACGAAGTCACTGCCACACAATCGCCAAACCTGATGTACTTCTTAACACAAGCGCTGGATGCTCTCTGGAAAACCGGATTCTACATTTGGACTCAAGTGATCGTCCTAGCCTTTTCTTCTCTGCCCGCGCCCGCCTCTCTCCTAGCCTTGGGCTTGGCTGCGCTCGCATTCATTTTACTTAGCCGAACCCTGCTCCGCTCCGCGCCAACCGAAGCGACAGATAAAACTCTCGCCATCTTCCTGCTCATCACCGGCATCTTTGGCATCCTGCTTGGGCGGCTCCCTTCGCTGGCGGCTGGGTTGCCCCTCACCTTGCAATCTTCCTACGACCGTTTCATGATATCCATTATGCTTGGTTCGGTCATGTTCGTGCTTGGCTTGCTCGAATGGCTGGTCAAAGATCATCGCGTGCGCATGCTCATCCTCTCCGCTCTCATCGCCCTCGGCATTGGGCAGCAATTTTTCAACGCCAACATCTTCCGCCGAGACTGGCAGCAACAACGCAACATTTACTGGCAAATGGCATGGCGCATGCC
>JBDKJK010000283.1:0-12810 GCA_039796675.1 Chloroflexota bacterium | reverse complement strand
AGCGTTCCACAAATTCATGGGTCCCTCCCTGTTCGCGGCGCGCTTTGAAGTTGCATTTTTTAGCATCATCGCCACTCTTATTTTTTATTTTCTGTTGCGGCAGGTCACAGCCATGCCGCTTGCCTTGCTCGCATCCTGGCTGTTAAGTGCCTCCATCTTTGATATCAGTGCCAGCCGCCTCGCGAACGTGGAAAGTCATGTCAAATTATGGCCCATTCTGACCCTCGCTTTGTTCGCATGGGCATTAAGAAAAAGACATTGGGCAACCTATGCCATTGCAGGGATCGCCCTCGCTCTCGGCGTCCTCACTTACGATACCGTTCTGCCCATGGGGTTGGTGATGGCGATTCTTGTGATCGTCGAAGCTAGAAGGAACAGCGAAACCTTCGTCGATACGCTCCGCAACTTAATGGCGATGCTGACGCCTGCCCTTCTGACCCTGCCGTTTTTGATTCCGTATTTCACAGGCAGGCTTAGTTATTATGAGATTGAAAACAAAGGCTGGGAGAGTGGTCTCGTCACCGTCAAGGATCACTTCATAGATGTACTCTATAACTGGTATGTGCAAGCAAGTGAAGACTTTCTTTACAACCGCAATGGACCTCTGTTAAACGCTTTTCTGATTCCTTGGCTGACATTTGGATTCGCGGCTGCATTTGCAACCTTCCGCCGCCGCCTCTCTTCTTGGACCTTGCTCTGGTTTCTGCTCGTCATCCTTCCCGTCCCGATAATTACGCACAGCCCAGTAGGGCGCGTATACTACCCCGCTTTGCCTGCCGCGTATATTCTCGCCGCGATCGGGCTATATGTTTTTACGCGTGAAAGTCTACGTGCGCTGGGAAGCAATTTCCGCCCGTTGGTAACAGCTGTATCGATAGCCGTTTTGGTCTGGCTTCCGCTTTTCAACTTGTATATTTATTTCAACGAAGTGAATGATTATGGCGACCGCCAGATGCGACGCGAAGTAGCTGAATTTGCAGGCGAAGCCGCCAGCATGGACAATCTCATTGTGTTGGCATCTGTTCCGAAAGCCAATGAACCGTTAAACAACGAATATCAAATGATCGAACTATTCATGATGGACAAGCTCCCGCTCGAAGAGATCACCACTTCATATAAAAACGTCCCGCTGGAAGAAGTCCTCCTCACACTGCAAGACATCAGCCCACGCATGAACCGCTCAGTGATTATGGATAAATCCACCCAGAACGAACGCCAAAAACGGGAGGATCTCTCCAATGCTATTCGCCTCTGTTATCCAAATGCGACATGGAACACTGGCAATTACTTCGACCGGGTAGATATTGATGCAGAGTCATTGGCAAACCCTGCCTGTATTCCGTCTGCTATTTCACTCACGCAAACCACGCCCAATACCTTCGAATGGTCGCTTTCACAAGGAACCGCCAACCAAGTCTCTTTGCAATGCAGCACATTGCAAAACAAACGTGATTGGGTCGAAATAGAAACTCTAAATCTCGCAGGCGGTTGGCAAACTGAAACCTCTTTCGCCACAGGGTGGAGCGGCGATGGCTTCATCATGGATAACTATGGCAGTGTTCCATTATTGTTCGATATCGTCCAAACAGAAGAGCTTCCCTTGTATTTCTGGGTTCGATATTACAAACGCGTCGTCGATAATTCTCCTGCTGAGCTCTTTTTCAATGGAGAGACCCGCGCCTTCAGTGACATCAACGACGATCAGATCAACCAGTGGGTTTGGGAAAAGATCGGTCCATTCAATGCGGCTACCGGAACATCCACAGCTGCGATCAATCGACCCTACAACGAAGACCCGTCTCAATTTATCGCTCTCTTTATTGACTCGCTCGTCTACACCCATGACTCAAACTTTACCCCCATAGGCGACCAAACTGAATCGATGCAACCCCTCACTTTCAACTTCCAAACCGAGCGCAGTGAAGGCAGCATCATCGCCTCTTTCGAACCGGGAACGTATCGTTGTACTGTCGCCGCAACCAGCAACACTGGTCAGCTCATGGATGCGTTTGGGCACACCCCGGTCAAATCAGAGATCATCGAGTTCACGGTCGAATAAATCCAAATGACCCAGAGCCGCAACAAACAACCTCCGCAGGTCTCCATCATCATTCCTGCATACAACGAGGCTCACCATATCTACGAAAATCTTCTGAGCATTCACAACGCTCTCAAGCCACATGCCTTCGAGCTGATCGTGGTGGACGATGGCAGCAGTGACAATACATTTTCGGAATGCAAACGCGCCGCCAAAGCGAAGCGAGGCATCTACCCGATCCAACTTCAATCCAATAGGGGCAAGGGCGCGTCCTTGTTTCGCGGATTTGACGAAGCACGCGGCGAAACCATCGTCTTCTTCGACTCTGACCTCGAGATCGACCCGCAATACATAGTAAAATTGCTCGCCGTGTTACAGGAACAAAACGCCGACGTGGTAGCAGGTGTAAAAGACTCCATTGCAAACCGCTTCCCTGCCCCACGCAGGCTGATGAGCGCCATCTATCGCAACACCGTCCGCTTTCTCTTTGACCTGAACATCAGTGATACTCAAACCGGCATCAAGGTATTTAAACGCGAGGTGCTTGAAAACGCTATTCCGCGCATCAGTGTCAGTCGCTTCGCCTTTGATCTTGAACTGCTCGTTGCCGCCTCACGCTTCGGATATCACATTGTGGAAGTCCCCGTACAAGTGTCTTATGCACGCAAAGGCGGCATGGGACGTATGAAGTTCGGCAATTTATTACACACATTCAGAGACACCCTCGGCATCTATTTTAGAGCCAGCTTCTGGCGTTGGCTTGAACCGAGCGCCAGCACACAATTCTGGATGATCGTCTTCGTTCTGGGAGTCTTCCTTGCAGGCATCGGCTTTGCCAAGATCCTTTCCCCGATCATCTTGCAACCCACGCTCGACAAAGTGTCTTACATCATCTTTTTGAGATTCATCCCAGCCGCCATCCGCGACCCGCTGCTGGCTGTCTCAGGCGTTTTGACCGTGATCATCTCCTTAATCCAATTGAATAAAAGTCTATTGAACGCTTTCGCCCGAAAGGACCGCGGCGACCTCGCCGGAATTTTACGTAAATGACAAACACCGCCTCACCTGCCTCGCTCGAAACTGCCACCTGCCCAATCTGCGGACCCTCCGCCCAAGCCGTTCTCCGCTACAACTTCGACCCATATAATGTTGTTGCCTGTTCCACTTGCGGATTGAACTACCTCTCCCCGCGCCTGACCCAGGAAGCCATCCTCAAGTTATACAAGGATGAAGCCTATTACAACTCGAATATCTCAGGGCAAGGGTATGACGAATACATGGAGATCAGTGACAATTGGGTCAAAACCTTCACACGTCGGCTCAAACAAGTCGCCCCATATAAATCATCCGGCAAAGCATTAGACATCGGCTGCGGACCCGGCTACTTTCTAACCGCCGCCCAAAAATTGGGATTCGACGTTTACGGACTCGACCCATCTGATTACATTGTGGCACAGGCACAAAAGACCTGGGGCGATAAAGTACAGCTTGGTTTAATAGAATCTGCAAACTATGCTCCCGAAAGTTTCGACCTCGTAGTTGCCTTCGATACCTTTGAGCATATTTATGAACCCAAGAAATTCCTGAGTGCCATTCACAAGGTTCTAAAGCCGGGCGGCGTGCTTGCCATCACCACGCCTGACCCAACCAGCACGCTTTCCAAGATCTCCGGTAAAAATTGGGTTTCGTATAAACTCCCCGAGCATGTTTTCTATTGGTCACCCGAGACTATTCGCAAGGTTCTCTCTGATGAATATGAAGTGTTGGAAGTCCGCACGGCGGGACAATACGCCACACTCGGATTTTTATTCCGGCGCGTGTTCCGATTGAGTAATAATCCCGGCGCGTTCCTGAACGGCGTCATCAAATTCCTAAACAATTTCAGCATCTATGCCGATAACGGCTCTCTGACCGCCATTGCGCGGAAAAAATAAACAACGAATGAAAGCTGTCCTCTTTCACACCCACGGCGGAGCAGAAGTCCTTGAATATAAAGACTTCTCCACCCCGCAGCCAAAACCCGGCGAAGTTCTCATCCGCTTACGTGCTGCTGCACTCAACCGAGTGGATGTCTTCGTCCGCAACGGCTGGGCTGGGTTCAAGCTGGAATATCCGCACATACCCGGCGCGGATGGAGCGGGTGAAATCGCAGGGTTGGGAGAAGGTGTAGCCGGCTTTCAAATTGGCGACCGCGTTGTCATCAATGCCAACCTCGGCTGCGGCGAATGTGAATCTTGCGAGAGCGGCTGGGACAATCGCTGTCAACGCTGGCATTTGCTCGGCGAAACCATCCGCGGGACATATTGCGAATATATTTGCCTGCCTGCGAAACAAGTGCTTAAAATTCCCGATGGTTTTGGGTTTCATGAAGCCGCAGCTGCTTCGTTGGTCTACCTGACAGCCTGGCATTCGATGGTCACTCTCGGCGAGGTAAAGGCTGGGGAAACAGTGGCAGTTATCGGCGCGGGCGGAGGCGTGAATTCGGCGTCCATTCAAATCGCAAAATATCTCGGGGTAAAAGTCATCGTCATCGGCTCGAATGCGGAGAAGCTCAAACAAGTCGAAGCCATCGGCGCGGATATTTTGATCGACCGCTCAAAAGAAGAGGATTGGTCAAAGGCGGTTTTTCTGGCAACCGAAAAACGCGGCGTAGATGCAGTGGTGGATAACGTTGGCACAACCTTCCCTCTCAGTTTGCGCACCTTGCGAAAAGGTGGAAGGCTGCTAACGGTTGGCAATAGTGGCGCGCCAAAATTTGAGATCGATAACCGCATGATCTTTGCCAAACATCTTTCGATCATCGGTTCGACCATGGGCAGGATGAGCGACTTCCACAAGGTGATGGAATTGATCTTTGCCAGAAAACTCAAACCCATTATGGATAAGACCTACCCATTGAAAGAAGCCGCCGCCGCACAAGAGCGTTTATGGCGCAATGAAAATTTTGGAAAGATCACACTCGATATTTCTTGATGATGAATTTTATAAAACGAATTGCACCTTTTGAAATTTTGCTTGTCGTTGCGATGCTTTCTTTGCATATTTACGCCGCACAGGCAGACCCATACGCCTTTCCTAATAATTGGTTCGTGCGCGACGATGCCTATTATTATTTCAAGGTCGCCCAAAACATCGTTGCAGGCAACGGCAGCACCTTTGACGGCATCAATCTCTCAAATGGGTATCATCCGCTATGGATGCTGATCTGCATTCCGATCTTTGCGCTGGCAAAATATGACTTGATCCTTCCATTGCGCATATTATTGGTCGTGATCGCAGTCATTCATGCAGCCACTTCGGTCATGCTCTATCGGCTTATCAAAACACATCTCTCGCATACGGTCGCCATTCTTGCGGCAGTGTTCTGGTCATTCAACGCCTACATTCACGCCACCGTGTACGAGATGGGGCTTGAAACGCCCATCGCTGTTTTTTCGGTTGTATTCGCTCTCTACGTTCTTTCGAATTTTGAAAAAGAGTGGCGCACCAACGAAATTCCGTTGAAACGTTTTACATGGCTTGGGTTGCTTGCCGCGCTTGCCATGTTCAGCCGGCTCGACCTTGTCTTCTTTGCTATCATCCTTGGCATTTGGTTTGTCTTTCGCGGCACCAGCATGCGCTATTTTGTTCCGCTCGATATTGCCATCATCTTCATTTCGATGACCAGTGCCGTCTTATTGCGCACAGGCTTCGAATCCTATAACACAACCTATGCAGCTTCATCCATCGAAGCGATGGTGATCGCCTTGGTCATCAAACTCATCGCGCTTTATTTTTTCGGAGCCTATCAACAACCGCGTTCGCTCCCGCTCTTGAAAATGCTGAAGCAGATTTTCTTTGCCATTGCCATTGGCGCAACTCTAACAGCAGCTGTATACATGCTCTTTGTTCAAATGGGATTGGGGAGGAACTTCCCCCGCTCTGCGTTTGCGCTCGACCTGGTCATCAGCCTGATTCTCATTTCAGCTTCACGCCTTGTCGCTTATTGGTTCAGCAACCCAAACCGAATCCACGCTGAAGAATCCCCGCTTGCACAATTCAAATCGAAGTGGAAAATTTGGTTGAGCGAAGGCGCAGCTTTTTATGGCGTACTCGGCGGGTTGCTGCTTGCTTACATGACATTCAATCATTTTGTCTTTGGCACCTCCAGCCCGGTCAGCGGACAGATCAAACGTTGGTGGGGCAGCATGGGCAACACAGCCTACGAACACCCCGCTTCAAACTGGGTCGCCTATTTCGGGTTGAGCGAAGATGCCTACGAAGTGGGGCGCCCATTCACAGATTCCATCTGGCAGGCTTCAGAAAACATCCGTCCGCTCATCCCTGGTTCAGATATGCAAACAGAGCGTTTCTTTGCTTTGCTATTTGCAGTCCTTTTTGTAGGGTTGGTGGTGATCGTTCTCAACAAACGCCGCTCTGTGCATGCCCTCGTCCAGCTTGGCATGATCCCTTTATTGGCAGGCAGCACTATCCACGTCCTCTCCTACACTGCCACATCCTACGGAGGCGCGAAGGAATGGTACTGGGTCAGCCAGATGATTCTACTTACACTGATAACCAGCCTGCTGCTTGACCTGATCCTCAAGCCATTGCGAAAGTTTAAATCCGTAAACATGCTGCTTATCGCGCTTGCGTTGGTATACGGCGCATTTTCAATCAATCGGTTTTATCGCTTCGTCGAATATGCCATGCCACAAGGAAAATTCGACCCAGATCGCCCGCTGATGGAAGTCATCGCCTACATCGAAGCCAACACCTTCCCCAATGAGATCATCGGCATGACGGGCGGTGGCAATGTCGGCTACTTCATCCAAGACCGCACCATCGTCAATATGGATGGGCTCATCAACAGCTACGAATACTTCCACGCCCTTCAAAATGGAGAAGCGCCCTTGTATTTGCGTGAACAGGGTATGACAGTTATTTTTGCCAATCCGCGCTTGTTAGCTCTGCCTCCGTATTACGGTCAGTTCGCTCCGTATCTTGAGCGCTACAATAGTTTTGGCGGAAAAGACCTTTTGTACTTGTTGGAGGAACCAAAATACTAAACAATGAAACGGACATTACCAGTAACCCTCACCCTCTCGATGGTGTTAATCCTAGCATCTTGGAACGCCTTGCGGGCGTGGACTTCCAGTGCCTGGAGAGACGTTCTGACGGAATTTGGCGCAAAGATACCGCCCAACATCAGTGCCGCCATTGGGATTCTTTGGTTTATCATTGGAGGTATCCTCGTCTGGAGCATTTGGCAGAAAAAAGTTTGGAGTGCAAAAATGCTCCTCGGGGCTGCGGCAGGCTACTCTATCTGGTATTGGAGCGAGCGTTTGATTTGGCAAAATCCACGTCCCAATATAGTCTTTACTGTATTTGTACAACTAGCATGTTTTATACTGATTTACTTTACTTTGAAATCTTTTTCGAGAGAGGCATATGAGCGAAATATCGAACATCCAAAAACTGAATGACATGAAAGCGCAGTCCCGGCTCGGGGGTGGACAGGCTCGCATTGAAGCACAGCACAAAAAAGGGCGGTTGACAGCCCGCGAACGCCTTGATCTTTTATTAGATCGCGGCTCTTTCCGTGAAGTCGATCCGTTCGTGGTTCATCGCACACATGACTTCGGGTTGGACGAACAGAAATTCATGAGCGACTCGGTCGTAACCGGCTGGGGCACCATTGATGGAAGACTGGTCTATGTCTACTCGCAGGATTTCACCGTCTTTGGCGGCAGCCTTGGCGAAGTGCATGCTGAAAAAATCTGCAAGATCATGGATATGGCGATGAAGAACGGCGCACCGATCATTGGGTTGAACGACTCAGGCGGCGCTCGTATTCAAGAAGGTGTGGTTGCCCTTGCAGGCTATTCTGATATCTTCCTACGCAATACCATGTCTTCGGGTGTTATCCCACAGATCTCCGCCATTATGGGTCCTTGTGCCGGTGGCGCGGTATATTCCCCTGCCCTTACCGACTTTATTTTTATGACGCGCAATACATCCTATATGTTCGTCACCGGACCAGATGTGGTTAAAGCTGTGACGCATGAAGAAGTATCGCAGGAAGAACTGGGTGGCGCGAGCGTTCACTCAGAAAAATCGGGCGTGTGCCATGTCGCTGCAGATAGCGAAGCGGATACGCTTTATCTCATCCGCAAATTGATGGGGTATCTGCCGCAAAACAATATGGAAGATGCTCCTGCTGCCCCAACATCCGATGATCCATTGCGCATGGAAGAGGCGCTCAACTCGCTTGTGCCTGACGATGCCAACAAACCCTACGACATCAAGGAAGTCGTCCGTCATATTGTAGATGATGGCAATTTCTTTGAAATTCACGAAAACTATGCTGCCAATATCGTCGTCGGTTTTGCCCGCCTTGGTGGGCAGTCTGTGGGGATTGTTGCCAATCAACCGGCTGTACTCGCAGGCGTATTAGACATTGACGCCAGCGAAAAAGGCGCACGCTTCGTCCGCTTTTGTGATGCGTTCAATATTCCCATCATCACCTTCGAAGATGTGCCCGGCTTTTTACCTGGAACTTTTCAGGAACACCACGGCATCATTCGTTCTGGCGCAAAATTACTTTATGCCTACTGCGAGGCGACTGTGCCAAAACTGACCGTCATTACTCGCAAAGCCTATGGCGGTGCATACTGCGTGATGTCCTCAAAGCACATCCGCTCAGACCTCAACCTTGCCTGGCCCACCGCTGAAATCGCAGTGATGGGACCCGATGGCGCAGTGAATATCATCTTCCGCAAAGAGCTTGAGAATGCAGCAGACCCCGTTCAACGCAAGGCAGAATTGGTGGCAGAATACAAAGAAAAGTTTGCCAACCCCTATGTGGCAGCCTCACGTGGCTATGTTGACGATGTGATCGAACCCAAAGAAACCCGTCCGCGCCTGATCAATGCCCTTGCCATGCTCAGCAACAAACGCGACGCCAACCCGGCGAAGAAGCACGGGAATATTCCTCTTTAGAAATTACGAATCACGGATTACGAAATCCGCAATACGTAATTCGTAAGGAGCCCTATGTTTAAAAAAGTATTGGTTGCAAATCGCGGTGAAATTGCCGTCCGTATCATTCGAGCCTGCCGCGAGTTGGGTTTGGAAACCGTGGCTGTATTCTCTGAAGCAGATCGTAATGCGTTGCATGTTCGCTATGCCGATGAAGCCTACCTACTGGGGGCTGCGCCTTCGCGTGAATCGTACCTTCGAGCCGATAAAATCCTCGATGTAGCAAGACGCTCCGGCGCCGATGCCATCCACCCGGGCTACGGCTTCCTTGCCGAGCGTGAAGACTTCGCCTCAAAGTGCGCCGACCTTGGCATCACGTTCATCGGACCCAAACCATCTGCCATTGCAGCCATGGGTGACAAAGCCGAAGCACGTGCAACGGTCATTAAAGCAGGCGTGCCCGTTGTGCCAGGTACAGAAGACGTCGGCAATATGACCAATGACGATCTCCTGCGTATTGCCCCAACCATCGGCTTCCCGCTTCTTATCAAGGCGACAGCGGGTGGCGGCGGAAAAGGCATGAGAGAAGTCCGCAGCTTGGAAGAAATGCCAGCCCTGCTTGCATCTGCGAGGCGTGAGGCAGAATCAGCGTTCGGTGATGGCAACGTCTATCTTGAAAAGCTGATCGAAGGCGCACGCCATATCGAATTCCAGATCATGGCAGATGAACACGGCAATGTCATTCATCTGGGCGAACGCGAATGCTCCATTCAGCGTCGCCACCAAAAACTGGTGGAAGAAGCACCTTCTCCCTTCCTCGATGATGAATTACGCAAAAAGATGGGCGATGTTGCCGTAAAAGCAGCACAGGCCGTCAACTACGTCAACGCCGGAACGATTGAATGCCTTGTAGATAAAGATAGAAATTTCTACTTCCTTGAAATGAACACGCGCTTGCAGGTCGAGCACCCGGTGACGGAACTGGTGACAGGGATTGATATCGTCGCCGAACAACTCCGCATTGCCCGCGGACGTCAGCTCAGCTACACACAGGAACAGGTTCAATTTAAGGGTCATGCCATTGAGTGCCGTGTCAATGCTGAAGATCCGTTCAATAATTTCATCCCCTCCACCGGGCGCATCACACATAGCATCATCCCCACAGGTCCTGGCGTACGAGTGGATACGGGCGTATATCCCGGCTTCGAGATCACACCGTACTATGACCCGATGATCGCCAAGTTGATCGTTTGGGGTGAAACTCGAGCCCAAGCCATTCTACGTATGCGCCGCGCTCTGGAAGAATATCGCATCGTTGGCGTGCGCACCAATATCCCCTTCCACCAAACCTTGATGGATTCACATCGCTTCATGGCTGGGCAATTCGACACACGCTTTGTAGAAGAACGCTTCTCCATGGAAACCGCCTCAGAATTGGACGAGGCACAAGCGGAGATCGCCGCCATCCTTGCAACACTAGTGGCACACAAAGAAACCGAACGCTCTGCACAGATCGTGCGCGGTAATGAACGCGACACCAGCAACTGGAAATGGGTCGGGCGCTGGGAAAGAATGCACCGGTAAATTATTGAGGCAACTACATGAAATATGTGACAACCATTGAAGGCAAACAATTCGAGATCGAAGTGGTCGATGATCGCCATATCCGTGTTGGCGGACGCCTGCTAGAAGTGAACTTTGAGACCGTAAGCGGGCAACCCGTGTATTCGTTGATTCTTGATGGCAAATCCTACGAGTCGTATGTGTATTCAGGCGACGAGGACTGGCAGGTACTGTTACGCGGACGCCAGTTTCAGGTAAAGGTCGAGGATGAACGCGAAAAGCGCCTGAAAGCCGCGGCAGGCGGGGGCGTGGCAGAAGGAGGCGAACTCCATCTCAAGGCGCCCATGCCGGGTCTCGTCGTCGCCATCCCGGTCAACGAAGGCGATGAAGTCAAAAAGGGACAAGTGTTGGTCATTCTCGAATCAATGAAAATGCAGAATGAATTAAAGTCACCGCGCGACGGCACTATCAGCCATATCAAAGTAAAAGCAGGCGAAAGCGTGGAACAAAAACAAGTTTTGCTCAATCTGCATTAACCATGAACGGACAGGAAACCGAAGTCAAGTTTTATGTGAAAAATTTGAGTCGGGTCGAAATGCGCCTTCGCGAGTTGAAGGCGCATTTGATTCAAGCGCGCGCGCATGAAATCAATTTACGTTTCGATACCTCGCATGGCAATTTGCGCAAAGAGTTGAAAGTACTTCGCCTGCGAAAAGATACAGAAGCCAAATTCACCTTCAAAGGACCCAGCGTCGAACATAGCGACGGTGTACTCAGCCGCAAAGAGATCGAATTTACAGTTGGCAGTTTCGAAGCTGCAAAAGAATTTTTAGAAGCCTTGGGGTTTAATGTTGTTGCCTTTTACGAAAAATACCGCACCACATATGAAGTGAATGATGTTCATATCATGCTCGATGAGTTGCCCTACGGCAATTTTGTCGAAATCGAAGGGGAGAATGTCAACACCCTGCGAAATGTGGCTAAACTGCTCAGCTTGAAATGGGAGACAGCCGTTAACGCGGGCTATTTGGTCTTATTCGATCGTATTGCAATCAAGTACAAACTCATGGCAGGTCAATTGAGTTTTGAGGCACTTAAGGGGTTGTCCATTAGCGGCGAGGATATGGGCATCATTTCAGCAGATTAGGAACATCTTCATATTGATTTCCACCAAACAGGGCTATACTAAATCAAGGAGTTCTGCATGCAACTCAAAGGCTTTGAACAACTAGCTCGGCATGTCCCTGAACTTAATTCCAATGGCGGCAGGATGAAGATCGCCGCCTCTTTCTTGGGGATGTTTGGTCTGACCACCCTATACTTCATCCTCACCGACAACATCCCCAACTGGACGCTCGACAGCCAGATCGTTGTCATGTCTTTGGGGTTCCTCCTACTCAGTCGCTTTTTTACTCAAAAGAAAAAAATTATAGAAACGTATGGCGACGCCGCCTATCGTTATGCTTTTGGTCGCTTCAATATCTCCGGGTTGGCGCTTATCTTTGCCGCCATTGCCCACACCGCAACCATGAACGGACCCAAGTTTACCCAGCCTGCCATCCTTAATGTCTTTAACTGGTTAGGCTGGTTCAACGTTCTTATTGGCATAATTTTATGGCTTCGTTCTGTATCCACTTTCGGGGTGGATAATCTCACCATGCTCTATGTCTATTTCCCTGATGAAAGCAGGATGGTCAATTCAAGTATTTACAAAACGCTTCGGCATCCTATTTATGGGGCTGCTATCTATCTGTGCTTCGGGTTGGCGCTGCTCAACGCGGGTATTTATCCGCTTACGTTTATTTTATTTTTGCCATTAGGGTTCTTTGGCTGGGTGCGGCTTGTGGAAGAAAAAGAATTGCTCGAACGCATTCCTGAATATGCTAAATACCGAAAGAAAGTTCCGGCATTCTTCCCCTACCCAAATCGCATTTTGGACTTCTTCAAATTCTTGTTTACAGGGAAATAATATGTTCGAAAAACGGTCAAGCCTGTATCTCTCGATCCGTCTTCCAAATAACCGCTTCAATCGCGCCATCCATCCCTAATAAAACCTTCAAAATGGATTTCGTTGATTCCGCTTCGCCCGATGTGATGAAGCGAGACTTTCCATCCTGCTTATCTTGATTCACCATCCCGCCCGCCTCAAGCAGACGTTTGACCTGTTTCGCCACTGCGGGAGCTGGGTCGATCACCCGAACCTTTTCCCCAACTATTTTTTCGATCAACGGAATCACAAAGGGATAATG
>JBDKJK010000282.1:0-7704 GCA_039796675.1 Chloroflexota bacterium | reverse complement strand
AAGCGCAGTCCACTGCACACCGGGCTGGGTGTTGTTGTAATCAAAACCGCCATACATGGTTTCAATTGGCAATTCAAATACGGTCTTCGGTTCAACCGCATTGACACCATCAAACACGGTTGAAAACTGAATGGCAGTAAAGATCGAATCTGGGTTGGGGGTCACAGGTCCGGCAAAGAGCGCTTCAATGGCAACCGGCAAAAACGGGGTCGGCGTCGTTGTAGGCGTATCTGAAACCAGCGGGGTGACGGTCAACGTCGGTGAAAGAGTAATAGTCGGCGAAAGGGTGATGGTGGGAGTCAGCGTGATCGTTGGCGTCAATGATGGAGTTGCAGAAGGCGGAAAAACCCGATACATGATCTGTTCTCCCTGGGTTGGGAACCAGAACGCCAGCGCGGTGAGAAAAATGGAGAAGAAGACCAACCTCCATGCCGTTACATTGTGCCGTTTACGCAGGCTGTAAAACGATATCTTGCGCGCCGTCTGCATATTGCGGATCGCCCCACGAAAAGAAAGCAACGCCCCAACAACAGCGAACAAAGCAAGAACGATGACACCAGTACGAATATCCATGAGTGAGATTATAGTCCAAGACATCCGAAGTCTTAAAGACTTTGGATGTCTGATAACAGTGTGGTAAAAATTGTCTATGACAAACGAACTCGTTCTCCTCAAACTGGGCGGCTCGCTCATTACCGACAAAGATAAAGCCTACACCCCCAGGCTGGATAAATTAAAAGAATTGGCACAAGAAATAAAAACGGCTCTGGATTCAAACCCAGGCTTGACTCTGATTCTCGGGCATGGTTCTGGCTCGTTCGGTCACGTTGCTGCCAAGAAACATGGCACCCGTGATGGTGTGCAAAGCAAAGAACAATGGATGGGCTTCACCGAAGTCCGTTTGCAGGCAGCGGAGTTGAACCGTTATGTGGTGACGGCTCTATTTGAAGCGGGCATTCCTGCCATACCATTCCCGCCGTCGGCTTCGATGGTGTCGGATAAGCGCAAGGTGACTTTTCACAACGTGGAGACTATTCGTCGCGCATTAGATGCGGGGCTTCTGCCCGTGGTTCAAGGCGATGTGGCATTCGATGAAACGCTGGGCGGCACGATCCTTTCGACCGAAGATGTATTCACTTTTCTCATCGAACAATTCCCTACCAAACGAATTTTGCTGGCTGGGCTCGAAGCTGGGGTGTGGGAAGACTTCCCAGCGAGGACAAAGCTGGTGAAACAGATTCAAATGTCAGATTATGAAGCGAAGCGGGGCAGCATCCAGGGCTCGGCAAGTACCGACGTCACAGGCGGGATGAAAGCCAAAGTGGAGGAAATGCTTGCACTCATCCAAAAGAACCAAGGGCTAACTGCACAGATATTTGCCGCAGAAGAAATTGGGTTGCTCACCCGTGCCCTGCAAGGCGAGAATGTAGGAACCCTCCTCACAGCATAAGTGACAAATTGCTCTTGCAATTTTCAAAATTTGTCTGATAATTGGGGAAGAATAAATTATATATAATTTCAAGGAGATGCTATGGCAACCAAAGGCAAGTCTGCTAAGAAGAGTGCGAAAGCTGCGCCCAAAAAAGTTGTGAAAAAGGTAGTTAAGAAAGCTGCTCCGAAACCCAGCAATGCATTTCAGCCGACCAAGATCAAATTGCTGCGCCCTGTTCCTTCTGATATTGATATCGCCCAAGCGGGTAAGTTGAAGTCGATCATGCAAATTGCGGCAGAACTTGGCATCCGTGAGAATGAGCTGGAACTTTTTGGGCCCTACAAAGCCAAGATCAAACTTGAAATTTTAGATCGTCTCAAGGGCAAGCCGAATGGCATTTACGTAGATGTAACCGCCATCACCCCCACTCCGCTCGGCGAAGGCAAGACCACAACCACGGTGGGGCTTTCACAGGCACTCGGCGCACACCTCGGCAAGAAAGTCATCACTGCAATCCGCCAACCCTCCATGGGACCAACCTTCGGCATCAAGGGTGGCGCTGCGGGCGGTGGATATTCACAGATCATCCCCATGGAAGATTTCAACCTGCATCTCACTGGCGACATCCATGCGATTACCGCTTCACACAACTTGGTAGCTGCCGCCATGGACACTCGCATCATGCATGAGAAAGAGCAAGATGATGAGAAACTCTTCAATGCGCTTTGCCCTGCCAACAAAAAAGGCGAACGCAAATTCTCACCCACCATGTTGCGCCGCCTGAAGAAGCTCGGCATCAAAAAAACCAACCCCAACGATCTGACTCCCGAAGAACGTACCCGCTTTGCCCGCCTCGACATTGACGAGAAGACCATCACTTGGCGCCGCGTTGTAGACATCAACGACCGCATGCTGCGTGAAGTGGAAGTCGGTCGCGGCAAAGATGAAGCTGGTCATGCCCACATGTCGGGCTATGACATCACCGTTGCCTCTGAGATCATGGCTGTTCTCGCGCTCACCACTTCGCTCGAAGATATGCGCGAACGCTTTGGAAAGATGGTGGTTGCCACCAACAAACAAGGCGAAGCCGTCACCGTGGAAGACCTTGGTGTGGCGGGTGCTGTCACCGTTTTGATGAAGGACGCCATCAAACCCAACCTGATGCAAACTCTCGAAGGCACCCCAGCCACGGTTCACGCCGGACCTTTCGCAAACATCGCCCACGGACAGTCCTCCATCATCGCCGATAAGATCGCGCTCAAACTGGTCGGCAAAGATGGCTTTGTAGTCACTGAATCTGGCTTTGGCGCCGACATTGGTATGGAGAAATTCTTCAACATCAAATGCCGCTACTCGGGCTTGATTCCACAGGTGGTAGTGATGGTTGCCACCGTCCGTGCCCTCAAGATGCATGGCGGCGGTCCGAAAGTGGTGGCAGGCAAACCACTCGCCCCCGAATATACCGAAGAGAATCTCGATTTGCTCAAAGCCGGTCTCGCCAACTTGCAGCGCCATATTGAAAATGCGCGCAAGTTCGGCGTGAACGTGGTTGTGGCGGTCAACTCCTTTGCCACCGACACCCCCACCGAAGTGGAGCTTATCCGCAAATCGGCATTGGAATTCGGCGCAATGGATGCGGTCGTTTCCACTCACTGGGCAGATGGCGGCAAGGGTGCCAAGGCATTGGCAGAAGCCGTTGTACGAGCCTCCAAAAAGGGCAGCAACTTCGAGTTCCTTTACCCGTTGGAAGACTCCATCAAGAGCAAGATCGAAACCATTGCCACCAAGATCTACCGCGCCGACGGTGTAGATTACACCCCCGAAGCCGAAGAACAGATCGAACGCTACACCCGCCTCGGGTTCGATAAGCTCCCCATCTGCATGGCAAAGACCCATCTCTCCTTCACCACCGATGCCACCAAGAAAGGCGCGCCCACCGGCTTCCGCATCACCGTGCGCGAGATCCGTGCCAGTGTGGGTGCAGGCTTCCTCTACCCCATCCTCGGCGACATGCGCACCATGCCCGGCTTATCCACCCGCCCATCCTTCTATGATGTAGATCTGGATCTCAAGACCGGCAAAGTACTTGGTCTATTTTAGCTAAAGAAACTCACAAAAATGCAGGTCACGCTTTCGGGCGTGACCTGTTTTGTCAGTACCCATAGGCTATAGAGATTCAAAAATGATTTGGCTATAATTTCAAACTATGAACCTGGAATCGTTGAACTTATCGGAAAAAAGAGAGCTCATCAAAAGCGGGGAAATTCGCGCCTCCGACCTCGCCGACACCTGTTACCGTCAAATTGAACGCCTCAACCCGACACTTAATGCTTTCATCACTGTCATTCCGCCTCACACTGAAGAAGTACCTACCCCTGGGTATCTCCCTCTTAACGGAATCCCAATTGCCGTCAAAGATCTTTACGATACGAAAGGGATCCGCACCACAGGCGGCTCTAAATTCTTCGCAGATTACATTCCAAGCGAAGATGCCGTTGTGGTGGATAAAATCAAAAAAGCAGGTGCGTACATCATTGGTAAAACCAACACACATGAGATCGCCCTCGGCGTTACCAACAACAACCCGCATTTCGGCGCATGTCGTAATCCTTGGGATGTGACCCGCACACCAGGCGGCTCTTCAGGTGGAAGTGCCGTCGCTGTGGCAACAGGCATGTCACTCGCGGCACTCGGAACCGACACGGGCGGCTCGATTCGCATCCCTGCTTCACTATGTGGTGTTGTCGGGTTGAAACCTACCTATGGGCGCATCAGTCTGCGCGGCATCCTTCCGCTTTCGTGGAACCTTGACCATGCGGGTCCTATCACCAAGCGTGTGGAAGATGCAGCTCTTATGCTGCAAGTGATGGGTGGGCACGACCCTGAGGACCCGGCTTCGTTCAAAACCCTGCCCGGTGATTTTTCAAGCCACATGCGCGACTCGATCCGCGATCGTAAGGTGGTTTTTGCTGTTGGGCAATTCATAGAAGAAGTAACCCACCCCGAGGTTTTAGCCGCAGTACGTACTGCCGCCGATGTATTATCTCAACATGGGGCGATCATTGAAGAACTCAATATGGATTTTCTACGCGAGGCTGCTCTTGCCAATGCTTTAATGACACAGGCAGACGGCGCAGCCTTCCATCGTGAGCGATTGAAAGAGCATCCTGATTGGTTTGGTGAGGATGTACGTCAACGCCTGGAGACGGGGGCAGGATTCACATCCAGCGAGTACGTGCTTGCAAGGCGCACCCAGGCTGAGGTCCGCAGGCGATGCGATTTTTTATTTGAAACATATGATGCTCTCATCCTCCCTACCACGCCCATTCCAGCTCCTGTGCTTGAGGGAGAGAATGCAGTAGAACGAGCCCGTTTATTAACCCGTTTTACATCTCCATTCAACCTTACACGCCTGCCGGCGCTTTCCGTCCCCTGCGGCTTCACAAAGGATGGATTGCCGATCGGTCTGCAAGTTGTTTCCCGCGCATGGAATGAGTCGGGGGTATTGCGCATTGGGTATACCTATCAAGAGGCGACAGAATGGCACAAATCACAGCCACAGATCGCAGTTCATAACTGACTACTTATGGGTTGATAAATCAGAGCACACTTCACCATGGCGAAGTGTGCTTTTTTGGTGGGGTAAATCGCAAGCATGTTCTTTCCACCAAGCAAAAAATGCCATACGGTATAATGGCGTTTATGCCCACAATCATTGCTGTTGATATTGGCGGGACGCACATGCGCGCCGCTGCCTATGCGCAAGAAAAACTCAAGCCGATTAAACACAAAAAAATCCCTACCCTCGCCTCAGAGCCCGGCGGGTTGAATCGCCTCATCCATGTTATAGAAGACGTCTGGCCTAAAAATGATAGCGTCACGGCCATTGGTCTCGGTTCTCCCGGTCCGCTGGACCCACACACGGGGTATTTACTGGCACCGCCGAACAACCCGGAATGGCATAATTTTCCGCTTGCGCCAAATGTTGAAAAACACTTTGGTGTACCAACCTACCTTGATAATGACGCCAACCTTGCAGGGTTGGGCGAATACCGGTATGGCGCCGGAATGGGTCATCACCATGTGTTGTACATCACCGTCAGCACAGGCATCGGTGCAGGGGTTATTACCGACAAAAGATTGCTGCAAGGCTATCATGGGCTTGCCGCTGAATTAGGTCATTGCATCATTGACCCTGATGGTCCACCGTGTTCTTGTGGGTTTAATGGACATTTGGAATCGTTCTCTTCTGGGCCTGCAATCGTAAAGTATGTGAATGCAGAGTTGGAAGCAGGTGCAACCTCCAAATTGAAACGAGGGCAAAAAATGACGGCGCGCGATGTTTCAGAAGCCGCCCAAGCCGGAGATGAACTCGCGATCAGAGCGTATCAACGCGCAGGCGAATACCTTGGTATTGGGGTTGCCTCTTTTCTACATGCATTCGACCCCTCCATTATTATTTTTGGCGGCGGGGTTTCGCAAGTTGGCAAGTTGTTATTTGACCCGTTTGAAACCAGCTTAAAGAAGCGCGTCTTTCACCCACGATACTTAGAGGGATTAGTCATTACCCAGGCACAATTGGGCGACGATGCAGGGCTATTAGGTGCGCGTGCGCTGGCAGAAATGAAGTCTCGTTCGTAATCCATTTCAAGGAGTATTCATGAAAAAAACAAATCTTCCCGGTCCGAAGGCAAAAGCCATGATCGAAAGGGACCAGAAGGTGATCTCACCCTCCTACCCGCGCGGGTATCCCTTCGCGATGGACCATGGCAAAGGTACAGAGGTTTGGGATGTGGATGGAAACCGATTTTTGGATTTCATGGGCGGTATTGCCGTGGTATCCACTGGGCATGCTCACCCACAAGTTGTAAAAGCTATTCAGGAGCAGGCAGAAAAGTTCATTCACATTTCTTCAGATTTTTATCATGAGAACTGGATCCGCCTTGGCGAAAAATTAAGCGAGATCGCTCCCTTCAAAGAGGATGCGTTATCGTTCATGACCAACTCTGGCACAGAAGCTGTTGAAGCGGCGATCAAACTAGCCCGGTACCATACCAAGCGTTCGAATTTCATCGGGTTTACTGGCGCCTTCCACGGGCGAACCATGGGCGCTGTGACATTTACTGCGAGCAAATCGAAATATCACAGTGGGTTTTATCCACTGATGAATGGAGTAACCCATGCTCCCTACCCCAACCCATACCGCGCAATATTGGAAAGGCGCAAAGGTGAAGATTATGGGGAAGCCGTGGTTCGCTATATCGAAGAAGAGATCATTGCTCAGATTCTGCCTGCAAAAGAAGTGGCAGGCGTGTTGGTGGAAACCATTCAAGGAGAAGGCGGCTATATTGTGCCACCAGATGGGTTTTACCCGGCTCTGCGAAAATTCTGTGACAAACACGGTATTTTGCTGATTCTCGATGAGGTGCAATCTGGCATGGGACGCACCGGCAAATGGTGGGCGATCGAACATTTCGGCGTGGAGCCGGATATCATCACCTCTGCAAAGGGAATTGCCTCTGGGATGCCCCTCGGTGCATGCATCGCACGAAAATCGGTCATGGACTGGGAAATCGGCACCCATGGCAACACCTATGGTGGAAACCCCATTTCTTGCGCTGCTGCTTTGGCAACGATTGACCTAGTTGAAAAGCAATATTTGCAAAACGCAAAAGAAGTCGGCGAATATGCCATGGACGCTTTGATGGAGATCCAGGCGCGCCACCCTAGTATTGGTGAAGTACGTGGCAAGGGTTTAATGATCGGCGTGGAATTCGTAAAAGACCGCGAAACCAAAGAACCAGCCAAGCAGTTGACCGATCGCGTTGTAGACCTAGCGTATGAACACGGGTTATTAATGCTTTCTTGCGGTCAGAGCGTCATTCGAATCGCGCCGCCACTTTCTATTAGCAAAAGCGAAGTAGATGAAGGCTTACGAATCTTCGAAGAAGTGTTGACACAGGGCGAAAAAGAATTAATGTAATGAAAATACAAAAGACCTTCGAGTTGTCTCGAAGGTCTTTTGTATTAATCTTCAGAAGTATTTTCCACAGTATTGTCATTTCCGATTACGATGTTCGAACCGGTGATATTGCCATTGATTTGAATGATGGTACCAGAAGGCTTCTCTTTTGTTGCTGGTCTTTTTTTACTAGGGTCTGTATGCAAAATATAAAATAGTGGTTAAACTGGTCGACATGGGAAACCGTGGCGACCTAACAAATGAACAATGGGAGCGGATAGAACCGCTACTCCCGAAGGCAAAAACTACT
>JBDKJK010000281.1:0-7138 GCA_039796675.1 Chloroflexota bacterium | reverse complement strand
TGGGATGCAGTTCGAAGGTCTGCTGCGTAGTTATCAGGTATGGAAAGGCAAGCCCAGCGACCTGGAAATGTATGCGATCGTGAGGAAATAAGATGGCGATCATTTTGGAAACACCGCGTTTGATTCTGCGTCATCAAGTCCTCGCAGACTTGGATGATCTTTGGGCGTTGTATCAAAACCCGAACATCACCAAATACATTCCCGATGCGCCGCGTTCACGTGCAGAAGCGCAGGAGGAATTGGAATGGCATATGCATGGACATCCGCGCCACCCGGAATTGGGTTTGTGGGCGACCATCTTGAAAGAAAATGGCAAGTTCATTGGTCGTTGTGGACTTCTGCCATGGGAAGTAGATGGCGTTCACGAAGTGGAAGTGGCGTACACCATCGCCGAAGAATATTGGGGCAGGGACTCGCCAGCGAAGCCGCGCAGGGAATTTTGGAATACGGTTTTGAGAAATTAAATCTCTCACGCCTTGTCTCGTTAATTGAACCGGGCAACATCGGCTCGCAAAAGGTGGCAGAGAAGATGGGCATGCGCTTGGAAAAAGAGGTCAATATGCCGACCAATGGAGTTGATGATTTCGTGCTGATCTATTCGATAAATAGGAATAGTTAAGCTTGTCTCAAAAAACAGGTCACCCTCCCGAAGGACATCGGGACGATGTGAGGGAGCGTTCTTCGCGACCGAAGGGTCTCTTACTTCAGGAGTAGAGATCCTTCGCTGCTGCTCAGGATGACATTTTTGAGATGACTTGTAATAAAAAAGAGGCTGGCGAGTTATCACCAGCCTCTTTTGATGTAACTTACTCTTTCTTCTTATCGTCTTTCTTCTGCATGTCTTTCAGGATCTTCTCGCGCATCGCTTCCACATCGGGCGAGCGTTGCGTCACTCCTGCATCCGCAGAGACACCAAAGCGTTCGGAGAGCAACATGGTTAGCAATCCTTCCATGATGTTGGACTGCGTGCTGCCGCCCTTCTCGCCATTGCCGCCGCCCACTACCACACGCGGAACCACGTCCACGCCTGATTGTTGAATGGCTTCCGCAAAGCGGTTGAGCACTTGTTGCGTCACCTGAAACTGCGGACCACCATAGGCGCGAACTTGTTCTTCAGTGGCGAGCGCTTGAGCGATACCAATGCGGGCAACCTTTTCGGCTTCGGCTTCTGCCAAGGCGCGGATCTGTTGCGCCTGCTGAATGGAGCGTTCATACTCCGCTTTACCTTGATTCGACTGAATGGTAATGCTAAGCTCGGCTTCGGTCATCTTGCCCTGCATGGCAGCACGCGATTCCGCTTCGCGCAGTTCACGTTCTTTGACTGCGGCTTTCTCTTGCTGCGAATACGTCTCAACCTGTTCCTCTGCCACCTGGCGCTGACGTAACTGGGTCAGGATGGTTTCAATCTGCTTATCACCTGCATGCGAAGACGGAGTACCAATCAATACTTCTTCCAACTCCAGGTTATAGTGTTCGAACTTTGTCTTCATTTCAAGGCTGGATTGCTGTTGGATGTTGCTGCGTTCCTGCAAGAGTTGAATGAGCGTGCGGGTCTGCGCAACGTTCTTGAAGTACGCTGCCACCATGGGGTCGAGGGTTTGTTCGACTAGCTTTTTGATATCACCAAAGCGTTGAATGACCAATGGTGCTTTTTTATAGTCGATATGAACCACTACCGAGAGAGGCAGGGTGGGTTCGAACGCATCCTTGGTGATGAGTGCCACTTCGCTCAAGTTCTCATCAAAGTTGTGTGAGCCGACTTCGTTCTTGATCCACTTCAAAATGAAGTTGGTGGTCGGCACAGGGATGACCTTGCCTGCATAGGTGTTGAATGGATATTTGCCCGGCAGGAGCGCCTCACTCCACACACCGCGCTGTCCGCGGGTGACCAATTCGCCGTGTCGGTATTCCACGCCGGAGAGGTCTGCCCCTTGTTCGCCTGTATATGAAACGACCACGCCCACATTGCCTACATCAATGACCGTTTTCTCGATCATCTCTACTGTGGCAAACAAGCGGTTGACGTAGTATGTACCTTCCACCAATACTTGCAACTGACGACCACGCATACCACCTGCATTTAAGAAGCGGTCGGCATCTTGGAACTTGTTATGGTATTCATCGGCTTTTTCGGGGTTATCACCCACAACCGGGGCAATGATCTCACCCTGAGGCAGAGAAGGTCCATCATGGACGGTGACAATGCCGATCTCATCATCATTATCTTTGATAATGACAGGGCGGAACCCATCCCGTTCTTTGATCACTTCCGCCATGCGTATGATCACAGCCGTATCATCGCGGCTCAACGGTAGCGAATACACACGCTCTTCGGTGATGACGACGAACTGCATCAAGTTAAAGGCATACGTACCTTCACGCAAGATCAGCCGTTGCGGACCTTTCTGCCCGCCGTTCTTCAAGAAGTTGGTAACATCTTGAAAGTCATTGGCAGTCACGTTTGAAGCCAGCACTTGCGCCGGTTCGAGCGGAGCGCCATCGCGGGCAAAGATATAGCCGACCTTGCCCTGGGTGATTGTCACCAACGGCGCAATATGAACCGCATATTGAATGGGCATGCGATAATGCAAACCACCGCGCAACACCTGCGGCTGGAAGCCCGTCTCGCCATTTAGGGCAATTAACCCTGATTTGAGTGACTTGCCGCCGAAGCGTTTTTCTACAACGCCAATACGGTTATTTGGGATGAAGCGGATTCCTGTCAGCAGAACCAGGAAGAGAACGCCAACTCCCCCTACACATAATGTAATTAGGATTTCCATTTTGTCTCCTTGACAACCTACATACGCAAATTGTAGCCCCAAGTTCCTGAGTTTTCCATCATACAAGGGTCATAGCCTGAGTTGTCTACAACACCCCTGGCAAAGAGGCGCCCGCTTTAATCGGGTATACTTCGTTCGCTCTTAAGGCAAATCGCCTCTCAAAAAGAAACTATTACGGAAAATTGAAAGCAGAATGACCGACCATATCCGCAACTTTTGTATCATCGCCCATGTAGACCACGGCAAATCCACACTGGCAGACCGACTCCTGCAACTGACAGGGACTGTTTCTGAGCGTGACATGACCGACCAGGCACTCGACTCGATGGACCTCGAACGCGAAAAAGGCGTCACCATCAAGGCTTCGGCGGTGCGCATGTTCTACACCGCCAAAGATGGGCAGAAATATGAACTCAACCTGATCGACACCCCCGGGCACGTAGACTTTGGCTACGAAGTCAGCCGTGCGCTTAAAGCCTGTGAGGGTGCCATTCTTGTGGTGGATGCCACTCAGGGCATCGAAGCCCAGACCTTAGCCAACCTCTATCAGGCGCTCGAAGCCGACCTGACGCTTGTTCCTGTTATCAATAAAATTGACCTCCCCTCGGCTCGTCCCGACGAAGTAGCTGAAGATGTCGGCTCCCTGCTTGGGGTAGACCCCGATTCGGTTCTGCGCGTCTCTGCCAAGGAAGGCATCAACATGGAGGCAATCCTCGAAGCGATCGTGCAACGTGTGCCCGCTCCGAAAGATGCGGACAACGACCCCCTGCGCGCCCTCGTCTTTGATGCGCATTATGATTCCTATAAAGGCGTGATTGCCTATGTACGTGTGTTCGAGGGCAGGATCAAAGCAAATGATGTTTTGCGCATGTTCGCAACCCGCAACGACCTGCGCCCGGTGGAGATTGGTATTTTTCAACCCGGCATGAAACCCGTGGATAGCATCGGTTCCGGTGAAGTAGGCTATGTCGCCACCGGCTTCAAGACCGTCCACGAATGCCGCGTCGGTGACACGATGACGCTTGCCACCGCTCCCGCCGCCGAACCCCTGCCCGGATACTTCCTACCCAAGCCCATGGTCTTCGCAGGCATCTACCCCGTCGAAGCGGACGATTACACCGAATTGCGTGAGTCGCTTGAAAAACTTCAGCTCAACGATGCTTCATTAACCTATCAACCGGAAACTTCACAAGCCTTGGGCTTTGGGTTTCGTGCTGGGTTCCTCGGCTTGTTCCACATGGAGATCATTCAGGAACGCATCGAACGTGAATACCTGCTCGATGTGCTTTTCACCGCCCCCTCGGTGGAATACGAAGTGTTGACCATCAGCGATGAAGTCGTCAACGTGGATTCGCCCGCAGAATTGCCCGACCCCAGCAAGATCGTCGAAGTGCGCGAACCGTGGATGAACATCGAGATCATTACGCCCACCGATTACTACGGTCCCATTATGGATTTGGTCACGAAGCGTCGCGGCATCTTCAAACAGCAGGAACATCCTGCTCCGCATCGCGTGCAGTTGGATTTTGAAATCCCGCTCTCAGAGATCATCGTAGACTTCTTCGACCATCTCAAATCGCGCACCAAAGGCTATGCCTCGCTCGATTACCAGTTCCTCGAATACCGTGCCGACAAATTGCAGAAGCTTGAGATTCTCGTCAATGGCGATCAGGTGGATGCGTTGGCTGCCATCGTCCACGAGAAGGATGCGTACCATAAAGGTCAGCGCCTCATTACCAAGCTCAAAGATTTGATTCCGCGCCAGTTGTATGATGTCGCTGTTCAAGCTGCATCCGGCGGACGCATCATCAGCCGTGCCACGGTCAAAGCTACTCGCAAAGATGTGCTTGCCAAATGTTACGGCGGCGACATCTCACGCAAGAAGAAACTGCTTGAGAAACAAAAGCGCGGTAAGAAACGCCTCAAGATGGTTGGCAACGTTGAGATTCCGCAAGACGCCTTCATGGCAGTCTTGAAATTAGACGACGAATAACCCATTACGGATTACGCATTACGCAATGCGTAATCCGTATTTTGTAAGGAAGCCCATGTCTGAATCAAAAAATAATCTAAAAAGAATCCTTCCGGGGGTGCTGGTCAGCATTGCACTGATCGCAGCCATTCTCTATTTTGTGGATATTGAAACCACATTGAATGCGTTGCGCAATGCCAATTATGGGTTGATCGGGATCGCTGCTATTTTTTCGTTCGTCTGGCTTGCGGTTCGCGCTATTGTGTGGAGAACCTTACTGCGCAACAAACCAACCTATAAAGATGTATTCTTTACCGCCGGTGAAGGATATTTGCTTAATAACTTTTTGCCCTTCCGTCTTGGTGAAATTGGGCGCGCTTTTTTGCTCAGCCGCAAATCGGGCGGGCTGACCTTTGCCGAGATCATCCCAACCATTGTGATCGAACGAGCCGTAGATCTGATCATCTCAGCCATTATCTTTCTGGGTGCGTTGCCTTATGTGGTCAATGCAGAAAGTTCACCTACACTTGGGTATATCCTGGGTGGGGTGATGTTGCTTGGCTTGGTCTTTATGTATGTCCTTGCCCGCAATAATCAATGGGCATTGGATATGTTCCATAAACTTAGCGGACGCATCCCCGCCCTGCAAAAAGTTGGCGGCAGTTTTCTCGAGTCGTTCTTTCAAGGCTTGGGGGTTCTCACAGATGGCTGGCTCTTTCTCCGTTTTCTTTTCTGGATGATCCTCAACTGGATCATCGCCCTCGTTGCTTACTACTTAATGGTGCTGGCTTTCTTCCCAGATGCAAAGCCGATTTGGGCAATTTTTGGGCTGGGCATGGCTGCCTTCGGTGGTGCGGTTCCTTCCGCGCCCGGAGCGGTTGGCACCTTCGAGGGAGCTGTCGTCTTCGCCCTTACCCGCTTCACCACTGATGAGTCCACTGCTTTTGCAGCGGCATTAACCATGCGTATTTATAATTATCTCAATAGTACTGTAGTGGGGATGTTGGGCTTATCTAGCGAAGGGCAAACCCTTTCGGGTGTCTACAAACAACTAATTAATTTTAGGAACAGAAAATCAGATGAAGAATAAACAGTATCTCATTACAGGCGGTGCCGGTTTTATCGGTTCGAATTATGTCCATCGTTTGTTGAAGCGCGGCGAGAAGGTGACCATCTATGATAACTTTTCTCGTGGCGGTGCTCCGCGCAACCTGGAATGGCTCAAAGCTGAGTTTGGCGAAAAGGCTTTTGAGGTAGTGGTTGGGGATGTAAGAGACGCCTCCAGAATAACCGAATCAGCTCAAACGTCTGATGTGATCGTGCATTTGGCAGGTCAGGTTGCAGTGACGACCTCGGTCACGAATCCTAGAGATGATTTTGAAGCCAATGCCTTGGGTACGTTCAATGTGCTCGAAGCCGCGCGCGCATCGGGACGAAATCCAATTGTCATTTATGCCTCAACCAATAAAGTATATGGCGGCATGGAAGATGTGGAGTTGTTCGAGGAGCCAACCCGTTGGCGTTATAAAGACCTAGTGGGCGGCTGCCCCGAAACCCAGCCTTTGGATTTTCATTCGCCGTATGGCTGTTCAAAAGGGACGGGCGATCAATATGTGCGCGATTATGCCCGCATGTATGACCTGCCCACCGTGGTCTTCCGTCAATCTTGCATTTATGGTCCGCGCCAATTTGGCATTGAAGATCAAGGTTGGGTGGCGTGGTTCATTATTGCCGCAGTGATGGGAAAGCCCATGACCATTTACGGCGACGGCAAACAAGTGCGCGATATTTTGCATGTGAACGACCTTGCCAATGCTTACGATCTTGCCGTTGAAAAAATAGACATTGCTCGCGGGCAAGTGTACAACCTCGGCGGTGGACCCTCGAATGTGATGTCGATTTGGGCTGAGTTTGGTCCCAAGTTGGAAAAGCTGCTCGGTAAAAAAATATCCACGGGCAGCGGCGATTGGCGCCCCGGCGACCAGCGTGTGTTCTATGCCGATGTTTCGAAAGCCAAACAGGAACTTGGTTGGGAGCCGAAGATCAATGTAGATGAAGGCGTGAATATGTTGTTCGAATGGGTGCAGTCGAACAAGAATCTGTTCTAATTGCCACGGGGTTGTATTTTAAGACAGCAGACCGATGACCACGGTCTGCTGATGTGGGGTATAAATGCACAAAGTTGCATTCATGTTTATTGGGTAAAATACTCAAACAAAATCATCCCTATGACTCAACAACTTTCCTCTCTAGCTAACGCCTTGCCCAATGTTCTAACTGCATTGCTTATTTTTGCAGTGAGCTATTACGCAGGAACGTGGCTCAGCCGCGTTCTCAATCGTGTTTTGCAAAGACAAAATGCCGAGCCGGGTATTTCACACCT
>JBDKJK010000280.1:0-14576 GCA_039796675.1 Chloroflexota bacterium | reverse complement strand
TCGAGATGCAGCGGAGCGGGGGGATCCACCTCCATTGGGAATTGTCAATGAAGTTGAGCCAGACAGGCTTATGGAGCATTACACTCGTAACGGTTTGGTACAATTGCCAATAAAATATGTTGAACCCATCTTTCCGCCCGAGGTGGAAGGCAGGAGCCGAGCTGAGGAACTGGAGCAGATAAAATTCTCCCCCATGCATATGGGGTTTCTGCCAAATCCGAACATTAAAGTTGAATCTTATTCCCGAGATATGGTATCTGATTTTGCTCTTGCATTTTTAGTAGACCATTATGGACTTTCCTCGAACCACCCTCGTGTAAGTGAAACACTTAATACTATTTCTTAGGTAAAGGTGAAATATATGAAAGAACAAAAACCAGAAATCACAAAACCTGAAAGCCGCTTTCTTAGTTTGCGTATAAAGATTTGGCTTGGTTTTACATTGATATTCCTCCCAGTGTTTATTGGTAGTTATGTCTGGTTTTATTATTACACCAGAGACCGTGTCTTCCAAACAATTACAGACGATCTCGTACAGACCGTTCATGGTGCTCTCGCTGGTATGGATAAAGAAGGTTTTGTTGCGCTTTATGAACAAGAGAGCACAAATAATCCAATGTGCCCGCCTAAAAAGGACGCCCCCAAAGAAGAAAACGGCTATTACCCTGAAGATAACCCTTTGTACATTGAGCATGAAAATTGGTTAAGGGCTGTTCAACAGACTGAATTGAAAGAAGATGTCTCGAAAGACCCAACTCAGGAAACTACCCGTCTTTATACGTATATTAAGGGACCTGATGAAGGCGAAGTAATTGCGATTGGAAGTACGGGTTATTTCAGGGCAACTCGTGGCGGATTCCGCTTTTGCCAAAGATATACATCTACATCCACCCGTATTTATGACGGGCTGACAGGGCGTGTGGATTCCTGGGAGCCATATACGGATGACTTTGGAACATGGATCACTACCTATGCGCCAATCGTTGATGATAATGGAGAGGTAATTGGTGCAATCGGTGTTGATATTACTGCGAAATATGTCAACGAGGTTACGAATGGCATTCTTCGTCAGGGTATTATCGCGTTTATCGTTACATTTTCTGTAATCTTTATACTTGTATACTGGCTTTCGGGTTTTCTTACACGCCCAATTATCAGTTTGGCCGGGGTTGCCAAGGAAATTGGTGAAGGCGATTATTCACATGAATGGCTGGATAATGTAAGTGATAAAACGTCTCGTGATGAGATTGATACATTGACCGAGGTATTCAAGGTCATGGTTGATAAAGTTGCGCAACGCGAACAATCTCTGCGAGCCCGTGTACAACAATTAGAGATTATGGTCGATAAATCAAAACTGACGAAACAGGTTAATGAGATCGTTGAGAGTGATTTCTTTCAGGATCTTCAATCCAAAGTTAAAGGGATGCGCAATCGCTTCAGCAAGGAAGATTGATTAACTCTTGACCCATATTCTTGACAATAAAACCACCACTATGGTGGTTTTATTGTTGTACGATTGGTTTGATGATTCCCAGGTCGGCAGGGGTGCCCCCAAACAGATTGATATCACGACACGACTGCTTGTCTAGACGCAGCAAGGTGTATTCATTTGTGGTTACATCGACCTGAATGATAGTATCCTTTTTATAGGTGGAATCAACTGTGAGTTTGAGGGTAACAAGATTTTGAACAGGCAAGGTTCCTGCACAAACTTTTTTATCGGGGTGTTCGCGCCCTTCGTCTATGGCGCGTAGAAGTGCGCAGGTATTTTCGAGATCGATCGTCCCAGTATTTTTTATGGTGACATATGCATTGGTGACTTCAAACATACCGTTTCGAACATCGAAACCAGTGTCACAACCAAGGATTTCCAGTTCGACAGCCTGAATGATCGGCTGGGTGTTGGTCGCTGGTGGGGTATCTGGCAAAAGGGTCGGAGTTGGAGGCGGAGTTTCGGTCATTAGAACAGGTGATATTGGGGTTGTCGTATCGTTCGTTAAAGTAAGCGGTGGGAGAATGATGGGAGTTGGGGTAATAATGGAGGGAGTGTTGGACGGGACGGGAGATAAAACCGGAATAGGTTGCGGAGCTATCCCCCAAACATCGCAAGACGTGAGGAGGAATACCCATATTGCAAGTACAATATATTTTTTCATTGGACGATTATAATCTTGCTTGCTAACAGCGTTGCCATTACTTTTTGGTGACAAATCTTCAGTTTTATCTCGCCCAAACGGAGGTCTACGGGTATAATTTGATACTTCACATATTTTGGGAGTTAGTTTCGTTTAAATCAAGTATGTCTTATATTTTGAACTTATACATCGAGATGAAGTCATGAGCGAATTAAAACAATCCATCATCCTACTTTTTATATTCATTGTTTTGCTTTTGGGCGCCGCGAACGTTGATAGCTTTCAGGAAAGTTTCATCGATTTCAGCCCTGTTTTTTTTATACTTATTGCTATTATCCTTTTTACTGAACTAATAGTTGTTGGTAGCTTGATCAAGGCAGGTGTGCAATTATCGCAGTATGCGATTATTGCTTTCTGGTTGATCGTATATGGGTTGGTCTGGTATTTTTATTTGGGTAACGAGAAGTCGTTTGAGGTTAATTTAGTACAGGGGATGCTCGTTTTACTTTCGGCGGTGCTGGCGTTTGATGTAGGGCGGCGTATTAATCAGACGGATGCCGCATTGGAGCGTTTGGCAGCGAGCAACTTCCCAAACCGTGCTATGGACATTCAGTTGGCACGTAACTTGGTCAATGCGGAGATAACCCGTAGCCGCAGGTACCATCACCCACTTTCTATTTTGACCGTGCAGTTGGAAAAAAAGAAGTCTTGGGGTGATTGGCAGAATTCAGAATTATTTGCCAAGGAAATGATGGAGCGTTTTGCTGTTGCAAAGGTAAGCCAGATACTTAGCGACAATGCCCGTAGTAATGACATGGTATTGCGTGATCGTGGTGGAAAGTTTGTGCTTCTTTGCCCTGAAACAAACCAGACGAGTGCGAATATTCTTGCCAGTCGTATTGCTGAGGCAGTTAAGCGCCAATTAGATGCTGATGTAGAGTGTGGAAGTTCTTCTTTCCCAGATGAGGCGCTCACTTTTGATGATCTTTTGGATACAGCCAGCAATCGGTTGGCTCCAGTTTTACCAAAAGAAGAAGCAAATTTGTAGCAATTAACCTGTTAGTAGATTACGAAACAGTTTTGTATTAAAAGCAAGATGGTTTCATTATTTTATTGGGTATTTCAGTCCACTATGACAAAATCTAAAGAAATCGACAAATACAATATTGATGAATGGATTCGAAGATTTAACCCGAATAAGCGCATCTTGACGGGAAGATCTTATTTGTTCATCAAACGGCTGTTTGACGTGACAGTTGTGTTGCTGGCTTCGCCGTTTTGGGTACCAGTTTTATTGCTTGTGGCACTTCTTGTATGGGTTGATTCGCCCGGCGCACCAGTAATGTTTTTTCAGCATCGAACGGGTCGTAATGGAAAACGGTTTAAGATGTATAAATTCCGCTCCATGGTGCCGAATGCTGAAGAATTAAAGCAAAAGTATATGCATTTGAATGAATTGCAGTGGCCTGATTTCAAGATTACCAATGACCCCCGAGTAACCCGGGTCGGGCGTATTTTACGAAAGACCAGTTTAGATGAATTGCCGCAGTTATTAAATATCTTGAAGGGCGATATGAGTCTTGTGGGCCCGCGCCCAACATCTTTTGCTGCTAATACCTATAAGCTATGGCATACGGAACGTTTGGATGTTGACCCTGGTATGACTGGGCTATGGCAGGTCGTTGGAAGAGGAGAAATGGAATTTGATGATAGGCTTCGCTTAGACATTGCTTATATAGAAAAAAGAAGCATATTGCTTGATATTTACATTTTGATCCTAACGGTTTATGCCGTATTTAAGCAACGCGGGACTCATTGATGTAAAAAGATGTGCTCAATAGGTTTAATACATAACAGCCAATTTCAAAGTACAAAGTATTTGAGGAGAGAAAAATGAAAAAAGAAATATTTTCAGGCTCGATCTTTTATGTTGTTATTATTGTTTACACCGTTCTTGGATATATGACCTTGGGGTGGGGTGATCAGGTAGCATCTGTTATGGTCAGAGAAGATCAATATTTTGAATCAATTGGGGCTTTGATGTTCTTTGTTGCATCTATCTTTTTTTTCCTTGCCTTTTGGAATATACGCAATGATTTGAAAAAGAGCGGGCTTTTAAGACTCAAGCCACTAATCTTGCTCGGGTTTGCGATCGCTTTCTTTTTTGGCGGCGGCGAAGAGATTAGTTGGGGGCAGCGTATCTTCAACATTGCGACACCCGATGAGATCAATGCGATTAATGACCAGGGTGAGATCACCGTCCATAACCTTGATTTTGGTGGAGTGAACATCCCCTTTGAAACTATTTTCGACCTGTTGTGGGTGGGTTTTGCCTTTGCGCTTCCCTTCTCTGTTTTATTTATTAAACCCTTTGGGCAGTTTATAGAAAAATATATACCCATCAGCCATTGGGGAATTGGTTTGTTGTTTGCTTTTAATTATCTGTGGGCAAAAGCAGCCAAGGTGATACATGCTGCTGCATACACATATGACCGAGTTCCATTTCAGCAGGCTGTGCAAGAGGTGAAAGAAAGCAATTATGCCCTCTTATTTGCACTAGTTGCATTTTTTCTTTATCTTGTTACCCGTGAATCAGTTTCATCGAATTCCCAGAAAGTTTGATCGGAGAAATGTCCACTCTGAAAGACAAAGGCGGATTTGCCCGCTACCAGTCCTTTAACGCCCTAACCGAGCAAGATTCGGTGCAACAGATCTGGCAATCTTTACTTGAGAAAACACCTCATAGTTATTTCAACTCATGGGGGTGGATCTCTACCTGGCTTGCATCTTTGCCTGCCGATCGTGATATTAAACTCCTCGCCTCGTTCTTGGACGATGAGCCGGTCGCCGCGTTCTTTGTTGGTCGCGCCCGTGGATTACGCTATGGCTTTTTACCCTCGCATACCCTTGCGCTTAATGCCACGGGCAATTCTCATTTCGACCAAATCTTTATTGAATATAACCGCGTTTTGACACATCCTAATTTTATGCCCAATTGGGCTGAACTTTGGGCTGCCGCTGGTAACTGGAATGAATTCATTCTCCCTGGGCTCGCCTCCGACTTCACTCAAACGGCGGAACTGGAAACGTATACCTCTGGCTCATTCCATGTTGTCACTGACAAGGTTGAAAATTCTTATTGGGTAGACTTACAGAAAATTCGCGCCGCGAATATGGACTATCTGAGTCTGCTCAGCTCCAACCGCCGTAGTCAGATTCGTAGGTCATTGCGCGAATATGAACAGGATGGCGGGTTGACGATTCGAGAGGCTGGCGATCTTTCTGAAGCTTTGGCGATGTACGCTGGCTTAATCGAGTTGCATCAATACGAGTGGAAGAGGCGAGGCAAATTAGGCGCATTCGCGAATGACTATTTCCGTTCTTTCCACGAACGCTTGATCCGCGAGAGGATGGGCTATGGTGAGATCCAATTGCTCCAGATCAGTGCGGGAGATAAACCTTTGGGATTTCTTTATTGTTTTCTTTATCAAGGAAAAGTTTTTTTCTATCAAAGCGGATTTACCTATGGTGAGGGAAACGCCCAGAGACCTGGGCTTGTTTCGCATTATCTTGCAATATTGCACAACACTTCAAAAGGGCTCAATACATACGATTTCTTAGCTGGTGAGGCACAATACAAGAATAGCTTGTCTACAAACTCTGCATCTATGTTGTGGATGCGTCTAATTCGAGGCGGTTTCCGCTTGGAATTTGAAAAATCGCTTCTTGCAATACGTAGAAAGGTGAAATCTATGCCTGAATTATTATCCCGCTTGAAGTCACTTCGTGATCGGTTCGGGTCTGGTTGAGGTCATTGCATGTTACGTCGAATCATTTTATGGCTCGCGCTTACGTGTTTGCTGGTATCCTGCATCCCTGGCGATCAGTCTGGGGAGGATGCTACCGTTCTCCCTCCAGATAATGAGGCGATAGTTGTTCCTGCCTCTACAAAAACTAAAGGCTGGTGTAAGCGTCCATATACCGATTCGTCTATTTGGAATGTTCCGATCGATTGGACGATTGCACGCGAACATCCGCAAAGTCAGAATATGATGGCGGCGTTTTGGGAAGGTGATTCGTGGATTGGCTCGAATCCATATCAGTATGCGCCGAATATTTATGTGGTGGATAACAACACACCATTGGTTGCTGTGAAGCTGCGAAAGAATCGCTTCCGTGATGCATTAGACGATCAAATAATTCAATATGGGCAGCCGGGCGCAGTGGTTATGGTTCCGTTGCCTGCCAACGCCTTGCCTGCACCAGGTACAGATGCACAACTTGTGTCGGTAAATGTGGATACTGGCGAGGAGTGGGGGATTTTCCGCGGCACTATTGTGGCAGGCGAGTGGATTGCCGATGGTGTATATCGCTATCACATTAATAACTCAGGTATTCCACCCGAAGGCTTTGCCCATCGTGGTGCAGGGGTGGGTAGTTTGGCGGGGATTGTACGTCCTTGTGAGGTGGAGCGCGGCTATATTGATCATGCCGTGACCCTGGCATATGATTCTGCTTGTGAGCCTTCGGTTTGTAATGCCAATGGTTGGCCAGCTTTTATCCCACCTTTTACAAAGACGGATGGGGATGGACTTTCAAAGTATGATATTCCTGATGGCGCACGCCTTGCCATTCGACCTGAGATCACATTAGAGCAGATCAATCAAGCTTGTCGCGAAGTGCGTGGTTGTGTTGTGTGGGTACTGGCAATGCAAATGTATGGCGGTTTTATTGTGGATAACAGCGATCACCCCAAAACCTATGCCGAAGGAGATGAGACCGCGAATTGGAATCCGGATGTGTGGACTCCTACTATGTTGCGTGATATTCCGCCTTCATGGTATTTGGTTTTGGATTGGAACTTTCCAGTGACAAAACCTTAACCATAGTTAGAAAGTGGCGATAAGATTGCTCTAGTTTTAGGTAGTTTGCGGCAATGTTGGAAATCCTATAAATGCTGTATACTGCTTCAAAAATTTGGTCTTTTGTAAAGAAACTCATTTTACATGGATGCCTAATGCCGTGATTGCAAATCTACATGATGTTGTACATTATATTAAAGCCTAGAAATTTTATTGTCTTAAGAGAGAGTGAAGGAAAAAATGGATATTCAGAAGCCCGGAAAAAGTGAATTTTTCTACTTATTGATTGCTTTAGCGGTTGCTGCAGGGGCAGCAATTCTAATTGGGCTCCCCGACCCAGATATCGGGCTGCTTGCTGCGTTAGGGTTGATGGGTATCGCATTGATGATGGCGATCTACGTTACACCAAGTTTGGGTGCGGATGTGTTAATCATTGTGATCTTCACGAACATTTCGGATGAGCTAACCAATCGTGGATACCCAAGCATTATCAAGCCGTTAGTAGGTGTGGTGGCGCTGGCAATCTTCGTTAAGTATTTTCAAGCCGGTCGGGGTGCCACGGCAGGTAGTGACAAAACCTCACGCATGGAATTTTTTCTCTTCTTGCTTTTTGCAGTGACCTCAGCTTCCTTTTTAGTGGCAGACGATAAAGACCGTGCAATGAATGCCGTCCTAGACTTGGGTAAGGATATTGTTATCCTGTATTGTATAATCTTCGCTTTGCGAACTCCCCAAACTTGGAAACGTTCGGCTTGGGTGCTGATGGGAGTGACAACGTTTTTGTGTGTCTTGGGGGCATATCAATATTTTACTGGGCGTTTTGATAATGACCTGTTTGGTATGGCTTCGGTGAAATTCGATTCAGTGGTGGAAGGTTCGGAGACTCGTTTAGCTGGCCCGATTAATGCGCCAAATATGTGGGGGCAAACTGTGGTGGCTGTAATCGCAATTTTGATTTTTCGGCTTTTCCACGAACCTCGTCAGATTGTGAAACTGATTGTTGCCGGTATGCTGGGCTTTATGATGCTAGGAACGCTCAACACCTATAGCCGTGGTGCGTATTTAGCACTGGGGATTGCCGTATTATTGATTATGTTTGTGTTTGAAAAACGTATTAATCGTATGGCAGCACTCTCAGCTATAGGGCTTTTTGTACTCTCGATGCCGTTTTGGCCAAGCACATACGCAGAACGGTTAGGCTCTCTATCTATTCTAACTTCTTCCACTAGTAATGAATACGCCGTATATGAAGACAGTTCTCTGCGTGGCAGGAGCAGTGAAATGCTAACCGGATTGGCAATGTTCAAAGCCCATCCGATCATTGGTGTAGGAGCGGGAAATTACAGGAATAACTATCAGTCCTTTAGCCAGTTAATTGGTATTGAGGTGCGTTCCGAAGAGCGTGATGCACACTCTCTGTACCTACAGATTTTGGCAGAAACGGGCATACTAGGTTTTATCGCTTTTGGCGGTGCCATGGTTTCACTTTTCATAGCGTTGGGAAAGGCACGTACGTTGGCAAGTGCTGATCTGCGCCTCAAAGATTGGCTTCCGTGGTTAAATGCCATGCAAGTCTCTCTGATCGCCTACCTTATTGCTGCTACCTTTCTGCATGGCGCCTACATTCGCTATTTCTGGATTTTAGTCTCGTTAACAGCTGCTGCTATTCAGATTACGTATGACCTGTTGGAAGAAAGACCACAAAAACCCCTCATTGGAAACCGATTTTGACGCAAGAAACTGAAAATCAGCCAGAACATCAACAATACGGCATGGTCCGTAAGGTGGCGAGCGGTGTCTTTTGGAATTTACTAGCTTTTGGCTTCGGTAAAGTATCTCTCCTGCTTGTCACCTCCATTTTAGCGCGCTTGCTTACCAAAGAAGAGATCGGCGTAGTGGGTGCGGCTGTGGTTGCCATCAACTATTTAACGATCATCAAAGATCTGGGGTTTGGCGCAGCACTGATTCAAAAACGTGGAGACGTTAACGAAGCCGCCAACACGGTTTTCACGATCAATATCATTCTGGGGTTCTTGCTCTCTATTCTTGTTATTCCGCTTGCGCCATATGTGGGTAATTACTATAACGACGCCCAGGTCACTTCCGTTTTGCGTTGGCTGGGTGTTTCATTCGCGATCAACTCCTTTGGTGCAGTGCATGTCGTCTGGCTATTGCGTGATCTCGACTATCGCCGCAAAGCCTTGCCCGAAATGGGAAACTCGCTTGTCAAGGCAGTCGTCTCTATTGGGATGGCCATGGCAGGATATGGGGTCTGGTCGCTGGTTGCAGGGCAAATCGCTGGTGCGCTGGCATCCGTGATTCTTGTATGGACTCTTCTTCCCTGGCGCCCGCGTCTTTCCATTGATCGCGGTATCGCAGCCTCGCTTTTTAAGTTTAGCTCCTCCATTGTTGGCTCCGACATCTTAACTGTCTTCATTGATAATGTAGATTATTTAATCGTAGGACGCGTGTTTGGGCTTGCATCTCTTGGAGTTTACACCTTTGCCTATCGCCTGCCCGAAATGCTTGTGATAGGTAACTTGTGGATTCTGGGCAGTATTGCTTTTCCTGCGTTTTCTTCGATTCAAGACAAACCAGATGAAATGCGACGGGGCTTTCTTGGCTCTGTCCGCATTGTTGAGCTTATCATTACACCTATCGCACTTGGTCTCATCCTGGCAGCTGATCCACTGGTGCGAGTCGTATTTGGTGATGAGTGGATTGAAATCATCCCTATCTTACGTGTACTCGCAGCATACGCCTGGATCTATTCCATTGGCTTTCATGTAGGTGGGATCTATAAGGCTGTGGGTCGCCCTGATATACTTGTTAAACTATCGATATTTTCGATTATCATTATTGTTCCATCCTTGCTTTTTGGCGCGCATTACTTTGGTATGATTGGAGTTGCATACGGACATCTCTTCGCCGTTATCATTAGGCGCGCTGTCAGCCTTTTCTTCGCCACCCGCTTTGTCAACGTAACCTTGGCTGAAATCTTTGAGCAGATTCGTGCATCTCTTTTAGCTGGGCTTGCAATGACCGTCATGGTCTTGGCAATTTTCTACCTAATCTCAAGCTGGTCAGCTATTTCTCAACTCTTGTTGATCGCTTTTGCAGGAGCAGTGACCTATCTTGGTTTGCTCTGGCGTACAGAGCGCGAAAATTTCTTGCGTTTCACTCGAGTTTTCAATCGTTCTTGAAACTAAATATATAGTACGATTTATCTTGGAAAGGGATTTTATCCATGCAAAATCATCGTTTTGTCTTCGTTTGCGGACTTCACCGCAGCGGCACGTCTATCATGTTCCGTTCCTTGCGAGATCACCCCTCGCTAAGCGGATTCCACAACACCAACTCACCTGAAGATGAGGGCATGCACCTTCAAACGGTTTATCATCCATCGGGCTATTACGGCGGTGCCGGTAAGTTTGGCTTCAACCCCGAGGCACACCTCACAGAAACCTCACCACTTGTTACAGATGAAAATCGCGCTAAACTTTTTAAAGAATGGTCACCCTATTGGGAATTAGAAAAACCCTACCTGCTCGAAAAATCTCCCCCCAATCTTATTCGTACACGTTTTTTGCAAGCAATGTTCCCTGATTCGTACTTCATCATCCTTTTGCGCCATCCCTTAGCCGTTTCCTATGCCACTCGTAATTGGTATAAACAGTACCGTATCTACTGGAGAGGTTTACCTCGAATATTGGAGCATTGGTTGGTGTGCCACGAAATTTTTATGGAAGACCGCCCGCACCTCAAACGGACGATGATGCTCACCTACGAGCAATTCGTGGCTGAACCATCGAAATGGACGAACAAAATTTACAACTTCCTCGGCGTCGAAGATTCTCCCAACCAGCAAAAAGTACTTTCTGGTGTCAATGATAAATATTTTGAAAAATGGCGTAAAGACCAGCAAGGCTTCTTTTCGGGTATGACCACCAAATCTCTGATTAACCGCTTCGAGACTCGCTTTAATCGGTTCGGCTACAGCCTTGTAGATTTGCACCGTGCTGATTTTTCCGAGGACTGAGTCTCATGACCTTTGTTTCCGAAGCCATTCCAAGTCATGCAGTGGACTGGCGACTCCTTTTGCCAACGCAAAAAATGGAGCAGATTCTCCTCATTGAACGTGGCGATAGCGACTTCACACGCTCTTTCCGCGAACTTAAGATTCCCGTCCAGACTGTTTCAAACCTGACTGACCTTCCCACCCGTGGCGACTTCGACCTCATCGCCGCACCGCTTGGTTTGGATACACCCGCCTCACTCTCGACCGTACGCGGGCTCCTGCGCCCGGGCGGGAGTCTTCTCTTTGGCTTCACTCGTCAAGAGACAAGCCTGCCCACAATCACGCGATCCCTTCACGAACTAGGGTTTCGCTCCATTCAATTTTTTGCGGCAATTCCTGATCTGATTTCTCCTGAATATATAATGCCACTCGATGCGCAGGCTCTGTCTTTCATGTTGGAGCATCGTTATGAACACAAGTTACCGCAATTGGCTTTGCAAGCCGTCAGGGGTGGCATTCTCTCTCCATTTATGGGAGTTGTTCGTCATCTTCTCCCAAACTTCTTTGCAATTGCCAGCGACGGCGGTGAAACCTTCTCCGACGCGTTGATGCCCTATGTCACATCCCGTTCGCCCCAACCCCTGCGTTGGACTCTGCATACCAATGGCGGCGCAGATCTGAACGACAATGTGATTTTTCTCGGCTTCGAACAAGGAAAACAGAATCCTTCATTGGTTGCCAAGGTACCCCGTTTGCCATCCAATAACTGGGTCTTAAAGACCGAACATGAACGTCTCTCAGAAATTTGGCACCTGCTTGGCGAAGAAGCGCCACGGCGCTTACCGGAACCGGTAGCACTTGCCGAAATCAATGGGCAGGCAGCGCTGGTTATCTCTTATGTGGAGGGGCATGGACTGATCCATTCGTCGCGCCAAGGCTTGTGGCGTGACCCTGCACGTTTACTTGTTCTAGCACGTGATGCGGCACACTCCCTACGCCAAATTCATGAACGCGCCTCCACTCCATTGGTTGCGGGCGAACGCACTCCTTCAGACTTACCGCTCAAGATAAAATCTTTCCGAAAACTTTTTTTGCCCAATGCAGACGAGTCTCGTCTGCTCAATGAGTTGGAACAAACAGAATTGATGCAAGGTGCTACACACAAGACTCTCCTTCAGGGTGACTTCTGGCATGGCAACCTTATTCGTGATGCAAAACATGGCGAATTGATGTTGATAGATTGGCAATATGCCCGTTGGGATACCAACGTGAGCCTCGACGTATATCTTTTCCTTCTGGCGGGTGCGCTTGCCAACACTCCCTCGAGAGATGCGCGAGAGAAAGCCCATGGAGCAGCGGAACTTCTCAAACAATGGCGCGCCGAGGTTATCCCTGCCTATCTCAAAGCATACGGTGTGGCGTATAATTTTTCGTTGCTTCCCGCACTATACGGTATGACCCAATGTTGTGTGGAAAAAGCCACCCGCGCTGCGCTTGATTTTGGCAACAATCAATCTGATGCAGAAGCGTGGCGCTGGCTGTTCGCTGAATTGGATTACATGTATTTGAATGGCGATTTTTTCAATGATATCTAAATCACAACATCACAAATATAATATCACCTTTCTCATTGACGGTCTCGGCATGGGTGGTGCTGAGCGTATGATGATTCCTATCCTCCAACAATTACGCGACGAAGAGTTCGAACCGCGAGTTGCAGTCTTTCAAGTTCGCGAAGGCAACCCAATTGCTAAAGACTTACAAGCTCTTGGAATCACAGTAGACTTTTTCCCAATCCCTTATCTTCGTGATATTGGAGCAGTGTCTCGTCTAGTTAAGTATTTTAAGCAAACAAATACGGATCTTGTCCATACGCAATTGGAACTTGCAAACAGTCTTGGCAATGTAGCATCTAAACTGGCTCGTCTGCCATCGGTCAGCACTTTGCATACAATGCCTTCGCAGGAAATGAGCTTGAAATCTTGGGCACATCAAACAGTTGAGCTTTGGTCTCTTCAACACTTTTGTGATCGTGTTATTTCGGTAGCAGAGGAAGCACGCAAGTTCCATCTCAAGATCAGTGGTGCGCCTGAAAAGCAGAATATTACTATTTACAATGGAATTGATCTGACCCGCTTCGCCCATCTCGACGGAGCACGGGATGCGCTTCGAAAAGAGTTGGGCATTTCACCTGATGCAGAGGTCCTCACCACATTGGCAGTATTGCGAGAGCCAAAAGGGATTCAATACATGATTCAAGCGATGCACATGGTGTTGGCAGCACGTCCGAAGGCGGTATATTTAGTAGCCGGAGATGGCTCGCACCGTGCTGCACTTGAAGAAGAAGCCCGCCGTGCAGGTGTGGAGCAAAAGGTTATCTTTTTAGGGATGCGGTCTGACGTGCCGCACGTCTTGGCGGCTAGCGATGTTTTTGTTCTACCCACGCTGACAGAGGCGCTTCCTACAGTCTTGGCGGAGGCGATGGCATGTCGCTTGCCGATTGTCGCTAGTGCAGTTGGCGGCGTTCCTGAGATGGTGGCTGATGGCGAGAATGGGCGTCTTGTCCATCCCGCACGCCCCGACGAACTGTCCAATACATGTGTAGAAATACTATCCAACCCCAAATTGCGTGATAAAATGACTAAACGTGGTTGGGAAATTGTCAACGATAAATTCAATGTGGAGGGACAGGTTGAGCGATTAAAAAGTCTTTATCGCATCCTGATAAATCAATATGGCAGATAAATTACGAATCGTGGTTGTAGAACCGAATAATAGTGGCGGGTTGGTACATTTTGCGTACCAGATGTGCGGTGCTCTTTCAGAGCAAGGCATGGATGTGACCATGCTTGTTGGCAATGAATACGAATTAGCGGATCGACCACATAACTTTCGTGTGGAGAAGATTCTTAATTTATGGCAGGCATTCGACCCTGCCTCCATGAAATTAGATCAAAAAAGTTTTATTCAGCGCATGTTTAGGAAAGTGTGGAGGCAGCTGCGACGTGTAGTGCGTGCCATGCGTCTTGTGTTGGCGTGGATTAAAATAGTTTCATATATTATTCGCACCAAACCCGATATTGTCCAATTCACACGCATCGAACACTCGATCGAAACGTTGTTCATTGCCTACCTGCGCCACCGAGGATTTGTTCTCACACAGATTTGTCACGAATTTCAAAGCCGTGAAACGAAGGACATGTTCTCGTCCTTTATTGCCAAATTGGATGGAAATGTATACCAGTGTTTTTCTGCCATATTTTTCCTCTCGGAAAAACTGCGTCAGCATTTTCTGAGTTTATACCCCGCCATTTCGCCCACAAAAACACATACCATTCCACATGGAAACTCAGACTGGTTGCTGAGCCTCCCATCTACGCCTACAGCTGATTTGCGCAAAAACCTAGGATTAGCAGACAACGAACGTGTAGTCTTGTTCTTTGGCTTGCTCTCGCCAAGCAAAGGATTAGAAGACCTGTTCGAAGCATTTGCATTGATTCAGAAGGAAGTATCAACTCGGTTAGTTGTGGCAGGCTACCCCACCAAGTTTGTGAATAT
>JBDKJK010000279.1:0-2605 GCA_039796675.1 Chloroflexota bacterium | reverse complement strand
CCTCATCGTCTATGCTGGCAGTCGCGAAGATGCTATCAAACGCATGCAGAACGCGCTCAATGATTTCATCGTCCACGGCGTGGTAACAAATATCGATTACATGCGTGCTGTGTTAGAGACGGATGACTTCAAAGCGGGCAAAGTCACCACACGTTGGGTTGAAACAAAATTCGGCGAATGGAATGTGCCGCAACCAGAACTCCACGCCCTCATCGCCACCGCGCTTGCGGATGTGGTCTTTATTAGCGGCAAGACACAGTCTGCGGTTACGAATGAGACCGATCCATTCACCCCGTGGAAGCAGACGGGGAATTATCGAAATTGATATTTCCCGTCATTGCGAGCCGCGTTCTTGCTTTTTGCGACGAAGCTCTCACACCATAATCCTGAGATTGCTTCGTCGGGAAGAACACCCTCCTCGCAATGACAGAAAACGCATATGAAAACAACCTTCGATACCCAAACCATTGAACTCAACCCATCTGGCGAAAGCTACATTGCCATGATCGCAGATAAAAAATATCTGGTTGAGATCGTCCGCGTGAATAGCGGGCAGGGACGCTTAGACCTGCGCATCACCGACATGGACACATCCGTTTCCATCCGTGAATCCGTTACAAAGTCCGCTTACGTTTCTTCGGATATGGCGAAGCGTTGGGTCACTGTCAACGGGAAGACGTTGATGCTCACAAAAACTTCGGGCGCGAAAAAAGGCGTCAGACATGATCATGCCGGAGGGTTGATTGCCCCAATGCCGGGTCAGATTCGAAGCGTTGCTGTCAGCGTGGGAGAGGTTGTGAAGAAAGGTCAAACCTTGCTCACGATGGAGGCGATGAAGATGGAAATCCGCATTCAGGCTTTGAAAGATGGCGTGGTCAAATCGGTTTCGGTAAAGCAAGGGCAGACGGTGGAACGCGAACAAATTTTGGTGGAGGTTGAATAAATGACCGGAAAATATTTTGACGAACTCGAAGTTGGGATGAAGTTCAAGCATGGCGGGCGCACGGTGACAGAAATGGATAATGTGCTTTTCTCTGCGCTGACGATGAATACCCAACCGCTTCACGTCAACGAGGATTTTGCTTCCAAGACCGAGTTTGGTCAGCGGCTGGTAAATGGGATCTTCACCTTCGGCTTGGTCGTCGGTTTGACGGTTGCGGATTTAACCGAAGGCACCATCATCGCCAATTTGGGCTATGACAAGGTCGTGCATCCAAGTCCCGTTTTTCATGGCGATACAATCTATGCCGAAAGCGAAATTATTGAGAAACGCGAATCGAAATCAAGACCGAATGCAGGACTTGTGAAAATAAAATGTACTGGCAAAAAACCAGATGGCACGGTGGTTGTGGAATTTGAACGAACAGCGATGTTCTTAAAAAGATAGTCGAAAGTCAAAGGTCAAAAGTCAAAGACCTTCGACTTTCGACCTTTGACTCTTATCAAGGAGACCTATGCATTCCCGACGCGCACTACTTTACATGCCGGGTGACAATTGGAAGATGATCACCAAGTCTATTACCCTGGGCGTGGATTCAATCTGCATGGACATGGAAGACGGCACTGCCATCAACAAAAAAGCGGAAGCACGAGCCACGATTGCGAAAGCACTGCAAGAATTGGACTTTGGCGCAAGCGAGAAACTGGCTCGCATTAACTCGGTCGGTTCGGGGTGGGAGAAGGATGATATCGAAGCCGTCCTCCCCTATCACCCGGATGGGATCGTGATTCCGAAGGTTGAGTCTTTTGAGCAGGTAGAGTGGGCAAGCAAAATCATTGAAGATGCTGAGTTGAAGCATGGTTGGAAACTAAACTCGATTCGGATTTTGATCGGTGTGGAAACCGCGAAGGGAATTTTGAATCTCAAAGAGATTGCGGCGCATCCGCGCTTGGATGCGATCATTTTCGGCGGCGAGGATTTTGCGGCATCCATTGGCGCAGTTCGCACAAAGGATGCGGTTGAGTTATTGTATGCGCGGCAGGCGGTGATTGTGGCGTGTGCAGCATACGGCTTGCAACCCATTGATATTGTGACCATTGATTACAAGGATTTGGATGCGCTCAAAGTTGAATCGGGGTTTGGGGCAAGACTCGGTTTCAGCGGGAAACAGATCATTCACCCGAATCAGGTTCAGGCGGTGCAAGAGGCGTTCACTCCATCTGTTGAGGCAATTGCGTATGCAAGAAGAATCGTCGAGACCTTTGAAGCCAGTCAAAAAGAAGGCAAAGGCGCGTACTCGCTGGATGGCAAGATGATCGATATGCCGCTGTTAAAGAACGCACAAAAGGTACTGGCACGCGCGAACGCGGCAGAGAAATAATAAAAAAACTCCGAGGCAATGACCTCGGAGTTTTTTTATTTACGCTTTTTTCTTTCCTTTTTCTTTCGTCTGCGTGGACACTTCTTTGACGCGGAATTGCACGATCTTCGTGATCAGGGCATATGGAATGGGCTTGTTCAATGGAAATTTCACCGACCCCTTTGCCCCTTCATACGCGGACAATTCCTTCTTGAACTTCTCAATTCCGGTTGGCGTGGGGTAAAAGCCAATATGCTCCTTGAACGCCGAGAAATGGACAAGGTTCTTGCCATTGAGTTTGAAGG
>JBDKJK010000278.1:0-3004 GCA_039796675.1 Chloroflexota bacterium | reverse complement strand
GTATGAGTATCTGGCAGATCTGAAATACAAACCCACGTATGAAGAGTTCCGACAATCGTTCTTGAATGGCATGGTCAACCCCGAAGGGACCGGCTTGGATGTTGGCGAAGCGACGATCTCTGGCGATGAAGCCGTGGTGGAATTAACTCTCTATTATTCGTACAGTGATCCATTTTCCAGCCGCTACGGCTCACCTGACCGTGCCCTCTTGGTAGATCAGGACGGCGAATGGAAGGTCAGTTCGATGCCGTACAATTTCTGGGATTACAACTGGTATCAGGAACCGTTTAACCCGTAATCAGGTACGTCATTGCGAGGGCGATAGCCCGAAGCAATCTCGGATGTATTGTGAGATTGCTTCGTCGCTAAGAACAAGAACGCTTCTCGCAATGACAGAAAGATATTTATGAAAACAATTCGCCGATTATATTTTTATGCTGTGGCTGCCATTAGCATTGAAGTGGTGTTGTGGGGCATCATTGGGTTACTGCGGTCCATTTTCAACACGCAGGATATTACAAATAACGCTTCCAACCTGGCTTCCGCGCTGGCGCTTATCCTTGTGGGCGTTCCGATCTTCCTCATCCATTGGTTGTGGGCGCAGAATGTTTCGGCAAAAGATGCCGAAGAACATTCTGCGGGTGTCCGCGCCATTTTTTTGTATGGCATTTTGCTGGGCACGTTGATCCCTGCTGTTCAAAATTTGCTTGCGCTCATCAATCGCACTTTCCTCACGACGGCAAACTTGTATGCCTATCGTGCTGTGGTCGGTGGGGCGCAATCTTGGTTGGATAATCTCATCGCGATCCTCATCAACCTATTGATCGCCGCCTATTTCTGGAATGTGCTCAAGGCAAATTGGCGCACGCTTTCTGAGCGCGATGCCTTCTCAGAGGTTCGCCGTTTGTATCGCTTTGTCTGGATGTTGTATGGGTTGTTGATGACCGTCTACGGCGCACAGCAGGCATTGACTTATGCCTTTGCCATGCCTTCCAACACGCTCGGGGATATCGGACGGGAGATGGCTGTCAATGCGACGGCACTACTCGTCATTGGTACGCCCATCTGGTTCTTCTCTTGGCGCATCCTTCAAGACGCGTTGGCTGACTCTGCTGAAAAAGAGTCTTATCTACGCCTCGGCATTCTCTATCTACTTACCCTTGGCGGGGTGACGGTCTTCCTGATTGCATGCGGCAACCTGATCTATATGATCCTTATGCAGATGTTGGATGGCGGCGAATCGTGGCAGGAATTTATTCGGCAAATCGGCGGTCCGATTTCGATCGGCTTGCCTTTAGGTGTGATCTGGGCGTATTACGGCAAATGGCTCAATCAACAATTCGGCTTCGATGAAAACCTTCCGCGCCGGGCTGGCAAAAGCAGGATGTATAACTACATCCTCTCTTTCTTAGGTCTTTCTGCCAGTGTGGCGGGGTTGCTCTCTCTCTTCTCGGTGGTGATCGATCTGATTCTGGGTGAACGTTATCTCAGCGATAGCGGACTCAGCGAACCGATTTCCGGCTCGCTCGCCGCGCTGACGGTGGGTCTGCCCGTCTGGGTGATGACCTGGCGCCGAATGCAAGCACAGGCATTGGATAATTCGGATATTGGTGACCACGCCCGCCGTTCGATCATCCGCAAATCGTATCTGTATCTTGTGTTGTTCGCTTCGGTCATTGGTGGGATGGTTGCGGCTGGCACGCTGGTCTTTGACCTGGTCAATGCGGCGTTGGGCAGCAGTGACTATAACTTATGGGTGGGCGTGCTCAACGAAGTGACAGCCTTGGTCGTGTTCGTTGTCTTGTTGTTGTATCACCTCTCTTGCCTGCAAAAGGACGGCGCTGCCCGTGCCGATATCCTTGCCGAGAAGCAGACGCAATTCCATGTGGTGGTGTTTGACCAGGATGGAAAATTTGGTGAAGCGGTGAAGGCAAGCTTTGCAAAACGCGCGCCTGCTGTGCCTGTGACCATTTTGAGTGCAAACGAAAATATCCCAGATGATGTGCAGGCAAATGCCGTGGTCTTGCCCGGTTCTCTGGCAGTGAATACGCCGGAGAAGGTTGAGGCGTGGTTAAGGTCATTTAACGGGAACAAGCTCATCGTCAGTGATGAGGCGGCGGGCGTGTTTTGGATGAATGATTTCGAGCAGGCAGCGGATTCGGCGAAGTCTATGGCTGAAGGGCAGGGCATCCGCCCGCAATCTTCCAAACGGACAACTTCCATTTGGACGTATGTGGCGTATGTGTTTGCGGGGTTGTTTGCCTGTCAGTTGTTGTTCATGTTGTTGTTATTTGGGGTTTCGATGGTGGCTGGCTTTTAGGTTTTCCGTCATTGCGAGGGCGGTGTTCTTCCGCCCGAAGCAATCTTATGTTGTGATTTACGTAGGAGATTGCTTCGCCGCAAGAACAAGAGCGCGGCTCGCAATGACAGAATACACTTAATGATATACTTTTGAAAATTTCTTTAACTTTTTAAGCGAGGCGCACCATGAAAGTGACTGTCCTTCAAGAGAATCTTGCCCGTGGTTTGAGCACTGTGTCGCGTGCGGTTTCATCACGCAGCACGTTGCCGGTTTTATCGAATATTTTGATCGCGACCGATGAAGGTCGTTTGCGACTCTCTGCCACCAATTTGGAATTGGGCATTACCTGTTGGATTCCCGCTCGCATTGACGAGAACGGCTCGACGACGGTTCCTTCACGCACCTTTTCTGATTTGGTCAATACCTTGCCGGGTGATCAGGTTCAATTGAATCTGGATGTAAAGACCCAGACTTTGCATGTGAAGGGCGGCTCTTCAAATAACGATATCAAAGGTATTGATGCGCAGGAATTCCCGCCCATGCCCACGCCCGAAATGAAAGATGCCGTGCAATTGAATGTGGCAGATTTCAAAGAAATGATCCAGCAGGTGGTCTTTGCCTCTTCTACCGATGAAGCCCGCCCCGTGTTGATGGGCGTGTTGATGCAAGTGGAAAAAGATAAGGTCACGATGGCGGCGGCAG
>JBDKJK010000277.1:0-3475 GCA_039796675.1 Chloroflexota bacterium | reverse complement strand
TATCGAAGTGCATGGTGGCAAGATCTGGGTGGAGTCTGAAGAAGGTGCAGGGGCAACATTTTATTTCACGTTGGGTAGCAAGAACTAAAACAAAAACCAAGATCAAATGGTAAGAGTGATGAACCACAAACTCAAAGAGACTAAAGAACGCCTAGCAAATCGGGCGTGTTTCTACTGCATCAAATTATTATCGAAGTCAAAGGTCCGCTTGCGCTAGTGCTTACCCCCACAAATGAAGGTATATTTGTTTCGCTTTTGTTTGGCTTGGTTGGGTGGATGTTAATGAAGGCACGGCTTAATAAAGTAAGTCACGCATAAAACGTGACCTACAAAGTTTCCAAAAGTGACAGTCACCTTCGAGGTGACTGTCACTTTTCGTTTACTCAATCCCGTCAAAAATATGGTCGAGCACATCTTCACTCACATCAAAGACCGAGCCATTTTCAGGGATGGCTTCTTCGGTCATCCACTTGGGCAGGCGGTCATCTTCTTTGGTGAAGCCTGCACGTTTGTTGAACTCACGCTCCAGCTTGATGGTTTCTTTGCCGAGTGCCTGCAAAATATTATCGGGGAGGTCATCCCAGCCATAACGCGCCTTTAGTAGGCGTTTCACCACGCCATCGGGAGTGGCGGCATAGCCAAACCCTGCAAAAATACATGCGCCAATAGTATCGTAACCTGCCATATTTAACTGCGCATTAAGGGAAGCCTCTCTTTGTTGAGTCGGATCTAAGTGATTGACCTGTGCACGGATGGTTAGTCCGCAGGTATGATCTGCACCTTGCGGTGTGGTGGCGTATGTGACGCCCGTGCCTTTGATCGAGCGCGGCTCATATGCAGACATGGCTTGTCCCTTTACAGCAGGAACACGTTCAATGCCATATTTTTTTCCGACTGCCACCGCACCGTCACCCAGTATGCGCCCCAATTCTGTGCCTTTACGCATTTCATCAATAAGTTTCAAGCCGTCTTCTTCACTGCCCCAACGCATGATTCCTGCTTCGGCGGCAACTCCCAACGCGCCGCCTACTTCGATAGTGTCCAAACCTAAATCATTGACCTGCCAGTTCATGCGTCCAATAGAGTCGAGCGAATCAATATCGAGATTGGTGCCCATCAAGCCAACAGTTTCATATTCCAACGGCGAGACGATGATCTTGCCATCTTCCCCGCCGAAGATGTTCGAGCATTTAATGGTGCAGCCCGCCATACAAGCATGAGACGTGTCAGAAGGTTTACCACGCGTCAGCATAAATTCGCGCATAGTCTCGCCGCTGATCTTTTCCACATCGTAAAACGTGCCGCGCGAGAAATTGTGTGTGGGCAGTGCCGCGAATTGCTGGGTCATCTGTGGCATGGCTTGGGTACCATAATCACGGTACGTCACCGACTGCGGATGGTTCATCACCGACTGGGTGTAATCTTTTTGTGCGACTTTGAACGCCTCTACATCTACAATTGCGGGTTTCTGCCCGCCAGCGTGGTCAAAGATAATGGCTTTCAAGCCCTTTGAACCCATCACCGCGCCAAGCCCGCCACGAGCGGCAATGCGAGAGGGAATTTTGTCCTTGTCTAAATTTTGAATCCCCGCCGATTTCATCCTCATCTCACCGCCGGGACCAATGAGCGAAATGGCAACTTTATCGCCGTATTTTTCGAGCAACCTGGGGGCGGTTTCATACACGCCGAGTCCAATTAAATCATCGGCTTTTTCCCACTTCGCGCCATCTTTCAGCGAGAGATGCAAAACCCAATAGCCTTCTTTTTCGGGCATGTCTTCAAGGATGAGCGCATGGATGCCCATAAATGCCATGTGATAGCCTGTGCGTCCGCCTGCGTTGGCTTCTTTAATGCCGCCTGTCAGCGGAGATTTGCCGCCCACCGAAATGCGGTCTGTAGATGAAAGGATATGCCCCACCAACAACCCGGGCGTGAAGATCAGCTTATTGCCCGCGCCCAATGGGTCACACTTCGCATCCACTTCATCCACCATGATCCGCGCAATTAATCCGCGCCCACCGAGGCGTTGCCAAGTTTCAGGGATGGGTTCTCGCTTCAACGTTTGGGTGCGGGTGTTGATTCGCCAGATCTGGGATTTGTTTTCGGTCATTGATACCTCTCAAACGTAAACCGCAATACGCATTACATAAATTGCGGTTTACGAATTACGCATTACGAAAATAGACTCTGCACGGCTTCTCTAAATACCTTGGTATGATGGTCTACATCGGCTTGGGTGGTTTCTGGCGAGATAAGCGCCATGTTGTGGAAGGGCGTCATCAGAATGCCTCGATTAAGGGCGTACAAGTGCATGTAGCGATCCAATTCGGGGTCAACGGCAGCGTGGGCTTCTCCTCCGTTTCTGGGAGGAGTGGGACGGAACCAGTATTCGGAGCGATTGCCCAAACGCTTCACGATCCACGGGAGGTTGAATTCTGCGATCACGCCTTCCACTCCCGCTGTGAATTGTTCCTGCAACTTCGTCGCTTTGGTATAGAACTCTTCGGTCAACACATGTTGAAGGGTGGCTTTCATCGCTGCAATGGATAGAGCATTTCCTGAAAGCGTGCCACCAATGCCGCCAACATCAGAGTCATCTACAGCGAGTTTGGCGGCGAAGGCTTTACTCACTTCTTCGGTGAAGCCATAAATTGCGGCGGGAACGCCTCCAGCGAGGGGTTTGCCGAGGGTTAAGAAATCAGGCTGAAGACCGAAAGAGGCGGTATATCCGCCGGGCGAAGTGCAGATGGTGTGAGTCTCATCAATGATGAGATAGGTGCCATATTTGCGAGTCATCTCGCGCAAGGCTTCGTGATAGCCTGGGTTGGGATGAATGATGCCGATGTTGGTCATGGCGGGTTCCGCAAGGACGGCAGCAACATCGCGGGCAGAGAGAGCCGTTTCGAGCGCGCCAATATCGTTGAATTCGATGACCTTGCTCGTCTCACGCGGATCGATCTGCGGACCCATGTTATTGGGGCGTGAGATCGGCGTGCCTTCTTCGTCGAGCGTGATGAAGGTTTCGTCGACGGAGCCGTGATAGCAATAGTTAAAGACCAAAATTTTTGGGCGTCCCGTGATGAGGCGAGCCATGCGCAAGGCAAATCGATTCGCATCGGTGGCGGTGAGAGCGAATTGCCAATATGGAAGTTTAAATCGACGTTGAAGTTCTTCTCCCACCCAGATCACATCTTCATAGGGCAGCATGAGGGTGATGCCTTTTTGAATCTGCTCGGTGATGGCTTTCACGGTTGCATCAGGGGCGTGACCCGTCATCGCGCCGGTATCGCCGAGACAGAAGTCAATGTACGTGTTGCCATCCACGTCGGTGAAATGTGCGCCTTTGGCTTCTTTGACAAAGACCGGGAAGGAACCCGCCCAGCGGATCATCCACAACATCGGCACGCCGCCATGCAAAGACTTGCGCGCGCGTTGATAGAGCTCGTAGGATCTAGGATGGTTTTTATGGAAACGT
>JBDKJK010000276.1:0-2886 GCA_039796675.1 Chloroflexota bacterium | reverse complement strand
TCGGGATAGCCGCCGCTATCGCGCTCGGAGTAACTGCCTTCTTCCTTATCCGTGGCTACACCTGGGAAAAACTCCGCAACGAACGCTCCTTCGACCTGTTGATGGTATTCGGCACCATCGTCCTGCCGCAATTATCTCCCCTGCCCATCAATCTGGTTCAAGACGTACTTAACGTTTCCATTCCCACCACCGCGCCCGAATTACAAGCACTGGCTGGTGATCTGCGCGGAATCCTCATCATCGGCGGCTTTCTATTGCTAATGTTCGTGCTTGCCATTCTCGCTGGCTTGCTTTGGACCCCAGGCAAGTGGCTACAAACCGCTCTCGTCTTTTGGGTTCCCTTCACCCTGCTGTACACCACCGTCTTCACCAACAGCGTCGGCTTCTTCACCGGCTCCATCGGCTCGCTCGGGTATTGGATCGTGCAGCACGATGTTCAACGCGGAAGCCAGCCCTGGTACTACTATCTACTCATCCAGATCCCGATCTACGAATTCCTGCCTGCTCTCGGCTTCTTACTTGCCTTGTATTTGGGTTTTCGACGCAAGCTCAACAACTCGTCTACTATCGAAGAAGAAGTTACTGAATCTACTGAAACGATTGAAACGCCAGAGCCCGCCAAAATACTGAATGACCGTGAAAGCGAAGAAAAGAACTTTGTCAACACGTTCAGTCTATTGGTGTATTGGAGCGTGATGACCATTGTGGCATTCACCATCGCGGGTGAACGCATGCCTTGGTTGACCATTCACATGGCATGGCCCCTGATCCTCATCACAGGCTGGGCTCTCGGGCGCATGGCAGACACCATCGATTGGGAACGGGTAAAAAACAACAACCCCTTGCTGACGTTTTTTATCATCATCGTCTTCATCGCCAGCGCCGGGCGAGCTTTCTACCTCTGGAACGGAGCCATTCAACCTTTCCAAGGTATGGGGCTCGATCAATTGCAGGCAACCAACCAATTCCTATTGCCGTTGTTTGCGGCATTGGCAAGTATGGGCGCTGCGGTATACGTCCTCAAAAAATGGACCTTCCATGATTTCCGCCGGGCATTCGTGCTGGTCTTCTTTGGCTTCCTCGCGATCCTCACCATGCGAACCTCCTTCCGCGCTGCGTATATCACCTACGATCAGGCGACTGAATTCCTTGTCTATGCCCACGGAGCGACCGGCATCAAGGAAGTCATTGAACAGGCGACTGAAATTTCCGAACGCACTACGGGCGGGATGGGCGTTGCCATTGCTTATGATGCCTCTGCACCAGATACGGGCGTTTCCTGGCCCTTTGTTTGGTATCTACGCGATTTCACCAACCAACGATCATTCGACCAGCCCACTCGTTCTCTGCGTGATTCGGTGGTTATCATCGTCGATGAGAAAAATTTCGACAAGATCGAAGCCGCTATCGGTCAGGGTTATTACCGTGTGGACTACATCCGCATGTGGTGGCCCATGCAAGATTATTTCGGTCTGGTTGGCGACCGCGACCCCAATATCCCATTCGACGAGAATTATTCCTGCAAAGGGATGTTGGGTTTCTTGAAACTGGCAAAATCTAAAGATTACTCACGCTTTTGTGAAGGGTTCACAAATCCGCAGATTCGTGCGGGTATCTTCCAGATATGGCTGAACCGCGATTACACCTTGTATGCACAGAGCAAAGGGCGTTCTGACCTAACACTTGCCACCTGGCAACCCGCAGATCAGATGCGGCTATATATCCGAAAAGATGTTGCTTCGCAAATATGGAATTACGGTGTAGCACCCGTCAGCGACCCTGCTACAGAAGACCCAACCGAAGAGAAATATGTCTTGATTGCGTCTGATTTGATCTTTGGCGCGACACAGGCAAACCCTGTGCTTCTCAATGCGCCGCGTGCGTTGGCAGTTGCGCCAAATGGGACACTGTACATCACAGACTCACGCAATCATCGTATCGTCAACCTTGACCTTGAAGGAAATCTCCTGAATGAATGGGGAACCTACGCAGACGGCGTCAGCACCCCAATCGGCGATGGAACCTTCAATGAACCCTGGGGCATCGCCGTTGGACCAGATGGTTCGGTGTATGTTACAGATACGTGGAATCATCGCGTTGAAAAATTCACCGCCGATGGAAGGTTTATTACTGCCTGGGGCACGTTTGGGCAAGGTGACACTCCCACGTCGTTCTATGGTCCGCGCGGGTTGGCAGTGGATGCCGAAGGGCGCGTCTACGTGACCGATACCGGAAACAAGCGTATCGTCGTGTTTGATGCGGATGGGAACTACATCACCGAATTTGGTTCGGCAGGCTTTGACCCCGGTCAATTTGACGAACCGACCAGTGTGGCTGTTGACCGCAACGGCACCGTGTATGTGACCGATACCTGGAATCAACGCATCCAAACTTTTATGCGCGTCGAAACGCCAGATGGGTTGAGCTTCATTCCTGACAAGCAATGGGATGTCTTTGGTTGGTTTGGGCAATCACTGGATAACAAACCTTATATTGCAGTGGATAACAATCTGCATGTCTTCATCACAGACCCAGAAGGCTACCGTGTCATGGAATTTGACCCGGATGGCAATCTCGTCCGTGTGTGGGGAGATTACGGTGAAACGAATACCGGCTTTGGGCTTGCTGCTGGGGTTGCTGTAGATGCCCAGGGCAACGTCTGGGTAACCGACGGCGCATTCAACCGCGTTATGAGATTTGTCCTTCCATAATGAACGACAGCCCTCAAAGCTTAGGCTTTGAGGGCTGTTTTTGTAACCGTGCTGTATTTCTTAGGTGGTATAATGCCGGTGCTTTTAAACAAAACATACCCTCCGAGGGAGAATAATGAAACTCCACGAATACCAATCCAAAAATATTTTTTCGAAGTTCGGCATCCCGATCCCC